>WQUS01000139.1 GCA_009781965.1 Bacillota bacterium
ACACCAGTCCACAGCACTAGTCAGGTCGTCCACTTGGCCGGAAAGAGTGATATTCTCGAATAATCCCGCACTTTCGCCAACCCCGCTAAAATCAAACAGCAAGGTGCTGAAACCAAGGGTTCCCAATTCCTCGCCCATGGCCTTGGCGTTCCCGCCCCCTTCTTTGCCGCCGTTAAACCCGTGGCATACTATTACCACCGGGCCGCCGGCCGCCGCGGGGGAATAAAACAGGCCGGCCAGATGCAGCCCGCAGCTGTTAATAAGTTGTACCTGGCGCCAAATATTCTTCTCCGCCATACAATTCCTCCCTGGTATAAGTTTAGAAGGCTCCTTGGTCTCCGGCCTTACTTTTACAAAACTCTTGCCCCTATGTTATATTTTGGGATTCATCAATCAAAAAAGCGGCGGCGTACTCGCCGATGGCGGCAATATCCTCGGTGTGCAAATAATGGTTGGCCGCAGCGTCAAAAAGCACATTGGCCGAACCGGGCAGTTCATCATCCGGGAACCATAGTTTAACAACCACCGGGAAAAGGGGCAGAGCCTGGAATACAGCCGTTATATCCGCTCCATCCTCCCGGATCACGCCTCCCAACGAGGCAACGGCTTTGCAAACCAGTTCGGGCGTTTGGCTGCCGAGCCAGCGGGACAGACGGGTAATGCTTTCCCTTTGAAAAGCGTTAAAGAAAACCATGCCGTTTTCCAGCTCCCGGTATGATATTTCCTGCCCGGCGAGAGGAGTGCCGTCAGCCCGCCCAAGGTAATTAAGCGCCACCAGCCGCCAACCCATGAGGGGCAGCAGAGAAGTGCCCTGAAAGGTAACCTGCCCGTCAGGATAGGATACTGATATTGCCTGGCCGAAACTAGCCAGGGAAAACAAACCGGTCCCTGAATCATAGGCCGCTCCGCTTTTGGCGGCTATTTCCTCCGGGGCCAGGCTGCTGAAGCGCCGCAGCGATTGAGCGAAGGCGCTCTTGTAGTGACCGACTTCCGCTTGACCAATCATGTAAGCGCGCGGCTCATTCATCATCGTCACCTGCCAATACCATTAAAGCATCCACCGCCAGACAGCCGGCCGCTGTTACCAGCAACGGATTGATATCCGCTTCGGCAATCTCCGGGTGGTCACGCAGTAAAAGGCCCAGATTGACCAAACAATCAGCCACGGCTTTAATATCAACCGCCTCCCGCCCCCTGGCGCCGGATAAGATTGGATAGGAGCAGGTTTCTTTCATCATCGCCAAGGCTGCGGCGCCGGAAACCGGGGCCACCCGGCAAGAAACGTCCCGCACCAATTCGGTGTAAATACCGCCCAAGCCGTATACCAGCACCGGGCCAAACTGGGGATCCCGCCTGGCGCCGAGGATAACCTCAACGCTGCCGGCAGCCTGACGCTGCAGCATGATGCCGTCCATCCTGACCTCGGGCAGGCGGGACCTGATCTGGTCCTCAATCTGTTGATAGGCTTGGGCTGCTTGCTCCGCAGAGGTAATATTCAGCAGCACCCCGCCCCAATCAGATTTGTGGGGTACGTCCGGGGAAGCAATTTTCATCACCAGCGGGTAACCGAGTATCCCGGCCAAGCTGGCCGCTTCCTCCCGGCTGCGCGCCAAATACCGCCGCACCACGGGAATACCGTAAGCTTCAAGAATATCCAAGGCTTCGTAGTCCAGAACAGTCCGTCCGGCACGCAAAGCGGTGGCCAGAATGGTTTGGACCGTCCCGAAGCCGCTGTTTGCCGCAGGCTGCTCCTCATTTAAGGCGTCTGAGATGCCGCCTTTAACCGCACTGTGGTAATAGTAAAGCCGGGATAGACAATACATGGCTTCATCCGGCGAACTGTAAGCCACCACCGCACCGCCGGCATACTTTGCCGCATAGGCTGTTTTGTGGGGCCCAATGGTCCAGACAGCAGTTGGCTTATGGGGATAACGGGCCGCCACTTCATTAATGGGGCCGACCAGATTCTGCGGGTCAGTGTCCGGGTCAAGATAGGCGGTGGTATTGCACAGCACCGCATCCACAGCATCGTCCGCCAGCATTTTGTCCAAAGCCGCCGTAAGCACCTCCCGGTACCCCCTGGCCATTGCGGCCGGCCAAATATCCGCCGGATTGCCGGGGGACATCCAGTCCGGAAACATCTCCTGCAGCGCCGCCATAGTAGCCGGAGAAAAGTTGGCTATTTCCAGCCCATATGTGCCGGCGGCATCGGCGGCCATAATCCCCGCCCCGCCGCTGACAGTGATCAGCCCGACGCGCCTCCCCCTCATGGACCGGTAGGTTGTCAGCGTGCGGTTCAAACCGGCAAAACGGGCGGCCTGATCTACCCGGATGATGCCGCTCTGGGCAAAAGCAGCGGTAAAAACATCATCCGCACCGGCCATGGAACCGCTATGGGAACAGACTGCCCGGGCCCCCTCCTCAGTTGCGCCGGTTTTCAGCACCAGCACCGGTTTATGAGGCGTAATCCGGCGGGCCGCCGCCAAAAAATCCCGGCCCTCCCGCAGCCCTTCCATGTGGATATTAATCACTTTAATCTCCGGGCGGGCGGCCAGATATTCCAGGCATTCGGTAAAACCGATATCCACACTGTTGCCGATATCCACGCCAATCCCTACGCCGCCGCTGAAATCATCCGCCGCATTAACGAAAATGCCGGACTGACAGATTAACCCCACCGGAGCGGTCCGGAAATCAAACTCAATGAACGAAGTGTGCAAATTAATCAAACTGTTTACCAAACCGATGGTATTTGGCCCCACAAGCCTGGTTTGCGTACCGGCGATAGCAGCCATAATTTCCCGGTGCAGTTCCTGGCCGGTCCTGTCATTGGCGTCGGCAAAACCCTGAGTGATAATCAACACGGCTTTGATGCCTTTGGCGACACACTGTCTGACCACCGCCGGCACTTCTGTCCGCGGCGTGGCCACCACCGCCAAGTCAACCGGCTCGGCAATATCCGTTACCGAGGCATGCACCGGCAAACCCAATATCACACCGCCCCGGGGATTAACAGGATAAATCCGGCCTTGGTAACCGCTGTTCAGCATTTGTTCCAGCACATTGAGCGCGGCCGGCCCGGTGCGGGAAGAAGCTCCCACCAAGGCTACCGATGACGGATAGAAAAACAAATCCAAATTATTATGCTGCTGTGCCATGGCTACCTCCGGTTCGGGTTACTGTTTAGTGTTTACATTATTTTAACATAAAAAAGCTTGCTCCGGGCTTGTCAGAATGTTATGCACATAAGAATTAATTATTTAACTATATTGCATTGACTTTTGCCTAAACCTAATCTATTATCTGAGTTATTAAAATAAAAAGGGGAAAACGATATGATGAAAAAATTAGCCGCGCGATTTTTTACAACTTTGCTTTTCATAGCCTTGATTTTTTCACCAACTGTAATTTCAATGCCATTTGCCGCCGCCAACACTCCATTGGACACAGTGGCGGAGGTCACGGCCACCCCAAGCGGCGGCGTGGTAGGTTTTGGCGCCCCCGTCACACTCTATTGCGCAACACCTGGCGCCACTATTTACTACACTGTCGACGGAACCATGCCAACCATTGCCGACGGTATCCCCTGCACTTCCGGTACAACAATTATCATCAAATCCACCGTTACCATCAGGGCTAAAGCAACCAAATTCGCCATGAACGAAAGTCCGGTGGCCAATTTTACCTACACCCTGTCTGCTCCGCCGCCCAATCAAGTGGCTATGGTAACAGCAGCCACCAGGGCTGTTTCGGCCGGGATGGAGGTCTCTCTCGCCTGCCCGACGGCCAACGCCACTATCGTGTATACCATTGACGGCTCAGAACCAACCGCCGCCAGCAGTCGCTATCAAAACACAACACCCATCTTGATTACACAGCCCTCGACCATCAAAGCCACCGCCATGAAAACCGGCATGTCTGACAGCGAGACGGCTACTTTTAACTATACCCGGGCGGCACAGGTCACAGCCAATCCGCCCAGCGACACTACTTTAACCAAAGGAAGTGTGATCAGCCTTTCCTGCCCGACTCCAGGCGCTACCATCAAGTATACGTTAAACGGAGACACTCCCTCCGGCACCAGCTATGCTTACAATCCCAATTCGCCCATTGTTATTAACAGGGACACAACCATTAAAGCTATCGCCAGCAAAACCGGCTTTATGTTCGACAGCGAGGTAACTACTTTTACTTATACTATGGTCACTAATCAGGCGGCGCCGGTCACAGCCAATCCCTCCAGCGGCACTGTTGCCAAGGGGACCGCGGTAGCCCTATCCTGCACGACGCCGGGCGCTGTCATCAGATACAACCTTGACAAAACCAAGCTAACCGGCAGTAACGGCACTATTTACAGCAAAGACAACATGCCGGTTATTAACGCCGACGAGGTCACCATCCAAGCCATCGCCACCAAGCCCGGCCTAGTCGACGGCCCAATGGCCACTTTTAGATATACGCTAACCACAGCGGCGCCTAATCAAGTAGCGCCAGTAACAGCCGACCCTCAAGACGGCACAGCTGTGGCAGAGGGGACTAATGTCACCCTCTCCTGCCCAACGCCAAATTCCACCATTAAATACACCATTAACGGAACCACTCCGGCCAGCAACAACGGTCTCGTTTACAGCACGCCCATCCCGATTAACACATACACTTCCATCAAAGCCATCGGCATCAAATCCGGGATGTCCGACGGCCCGGTAGCCACTTTTACCTATCATCTAACCAGGCCGGCCAGTCAGGTAGCAACGGTAACAGCCAGTCCCAAAGACAATGTTGCCGTTGTCAAAGGCACCGAGGTTTACCTGGCTTGCGCAACGCCCGGCGCTGAAATCAGGTACACCTTAGACGACAGTACCCCTACTGCCGACAGTGCTCTTTACAGCGCGCCCATCCCGATTAACGCAGCCACTACGATTAAAGCCATTGCCGGCAAATCCGGGATGACCGACAGCCTGATGGCCACTTTTAGATATGCGCTAACTAATCCGAACCCCGCCACTAATGCGAACCAAATAACCAACCCGTTATTAAGTCAACCGTCTGCTTGGGCCAAATCAGACGTCGTTCAAGCGATCCAGCTTGGCCTGGTTCCGGAACCGCTGCAAAATAACTATACCAAACCGGCTACCCGGCTGGAGTTCTGCGCCATTGCCGTGCAAGTATATGAAAAGGCTACCGGTTCCGCCATCACAGCCAGTAAACAATTTGACGATACTAATGACCTTAATGTCGCCAAAATGGCGGGGCTGAATATTGTTTCCGGCATGGGCAACAACAAATTTGCTCCCCATGAGCAAATTACCAGGGAGCAAGCGGCGGTGATCTTAACCAATTTGCTGCAGGCATTGAACAGTCCGCCGGTGAATCAAGCTCCAACTTTTGCCGATCAGAACAGGATTTCCCCATGGGCTATATCCGCCGTCGGCAATGTGCAAGCCCAAGGGATCATGAACGGCGTGGGCAATAATCAGTTTTCACCCCGGGGCCTTTACACCAGGGAGCAAAGTATCGCCACCTTATTAAGGATTTACAACTCTTTGAATTAACGGCGCTGTGAATTAGCAAATTATAGTCATTATATTGTCAGATGCAAAGCCTAAGCCGCTCTTGTGTTGCCAGCAAGAGCGGCTTTAGTTACTGGTCAGACCAGTAACGTTTGTTAGTACCAGCCCAGGCCCGTAAAGTTATTAACCGTAAGCGATTTCTCGAAGAGTATGAGCGCACGGTTAATAA
>WQUS01000140.1 GCA_009781965.1 Bacillota bacterium
TACCTGGATTAAAGGATTTAATCAAGTTTCCGCGGCGGCCAACTTAAGCGGGACGATTATTGAGCTCAGTCCGGTGGATATGTACGACATCTGCTCTTTTTTACGCCGGCATAAAGCCCGCCGAAGCCCCCGCTATATGCGGTGGATATTGGAGAAAGACAAGCCGGTTCGCATTGTTTTTGAGCCCTTTGGTCAAACCCTGACCTTACAGGCCTTATACCAAGGGGACAAAAACAGGGAGGAAAAAATATGGGGCCGCCGGCGCTGGCTGGTGGCCGAAAAGCTTTTGCCCCTGGCCAAATCATTCAAGATCAAGCTGCTTGGTTTTGGCCTGCCCCAGTTTATTATCGCTGATTTGGGGCCCATGACCATGACTATCGGCTTTTCTTCCTGGTCCGCCAACGATTGGGTCAAAGGAACGGCTTTTAATATTATGAGCGGCTTTATCGGCGAGGGCAATTACAGTCAGGTCTATGACCTGCTCAAAGAGAAACGGCGCCTGAGCATAGCGGACATTGGCAGCCGGCTCGCCGGCGGAAAAAATGAAACGATCTCCGGCATCGGCAGTTTGTTTAAACGGGGCGAAGGCTATTTTGACGCGGCCCAAGAACTGGTGCGCTTCCGCCGCTTGTGCAATACGCCCATTCCGCCGGAATTATACGCTACCACCGCCACCGAGCGGCGGGTCAAAGAAAACCTGGACGGCGGGCTGGAAAACTTTAAGATTAAGCTGTCCGCCAACGACGATTATGTTTTTACCAACGCCTATAAAAATGAAAGCGGTAAAGTTATAGAAACCGAGATGAGCATTGATGCGGATGGCCAAATCAGCAAAGTCAAGTGCCCTTGCCGGGAATTCCAAAGCGGGCCCCGCAACATATCCGCGCCTTGCGCCCACATTTTGGCCTTGTATATCACCGCCGCCAAATTCACCCGGCTCAAGCTTGCCGCCGGCCTGGTGTATGGGATAAATGATATTATGGAGCTGTTACTGTAATGGAAAACGGACAACCGGCCCAAAGGACCAGAAAAGAATATTATGACGCGGTAAATGAAATGGGTAAAAAGGAATTTACCTTTTTAAAAATGCAGGAATATGGGTTTTGGCCCCCGGACCTGCCGACCCCATACGAAAAGCAACAAAACGAATCCCCGGCGGATTACCGGCGCAGAAAAGAACTGCTTAAGGAATACGAGCGGATTGCCGGCCAGATTGCCGCCCTTTACAGTGAAAAAGACGCCATAAGTGGCAGACTAAAAGAGCTGCGCGCTCAGTACGATCAAACCTGGGATGAGGAAAAAATCCGCCAGGATATTGCGCAAAAGATAATGCAGGAATCCATTGCCCGGCGCGCCGCCAGAAAGGCACAGCGAGCCCTGGAAAAAGAGAAGGCTGCCGAGGCCTGGAAGAAACATAAGGCGGAAAACATTATTTTTATCGGCCGCGGCTATTCCGCCCAGCTTAATGACCGGGAAAACGATCCGGCCCATTTGGCTGCTTTCGGGCTGCCCATTATTGCTGACGATCGAGCCCTGGCCGGGCTGCTGGGCATTGAGTATCAGGAACTGCGGTTTTTGGCTTATCACCGGGACGTGGTTACCGTGGATCACTATCATCGGTACGAGATTCCCAAAAGAAGCGGCGGCCAAAGAAGTATTGCCGCTCCCAAACCGTTATTAAAAAATGTGCAAAGAAAGATTCTGAGCCTGATCTTAGAGCAGCTCGCCGTCGCCGAATCCGCCCACGGGTTCTTAAAGGGCAAGTCGGTAGTTTCCGGCGCCAAGGCCCACGTCAAGCAGCCGGCGCTGCTGATTAATATCGATCTGGAAAACTTCTTTCCCACCATTACCTTTCCGCGGGTCAGGGGCCTGTTTAAATCCTTTGGCTATTCGGGGCAGATTTCTTCTTTGTTGGCCATGCTTTGCACCTATTGCGAGCGGGTACCGGTTGAAGTAAAGGGGCAGACCAAATATGTGAAGGCTTCGGAGCGGATCCTGCCCCAGGGTTCCCCGGCCAGTCCCATGATCACGAATATTATCTGCTGCCACTTGGATGCCCGGCTGAGCAAACTGGCGGCCGGCTATCAGTGTACATATACCAGATATGCCGATGATCTGAGCTTCAGCTTTGCCGAAGTCCCGGACGGGCCGCAAATTAAAAAGTTCGTCTTTGACATTCAAACCGTTGTCCATGATGAAGGGTTAAAGATCAACAGAGCCAAAACCAGGTACTTGAAAAAAAATAACCGCCAGTGCGTCACCGGGGTAGTGATTAACAACGAAGAACTTGGCGTACCTAAAGCCTGGGTCAAAAGAATGCGCGCCGCCATACATAACGCTAACCGGCAAATGGGCAGCGCAGATTTTGACGCCCACAAAATATATGAAATAGCCGGCATGGCCGCCTGGCTCAGTTCGGTCAATCCGGTGAAATACCAACAGATCATCGCCGAGGCGAAAAGGTTAGTGAGGAGTTATAAGCACGTCAAGTAACAGTTCCATCTCTACTCAAAGGCCAAATAAATAAGAGAGAAGGCAGATGTAGTGAGAAAAATATTAACAGCATTATTAACGTTGATGATATCATTGGGATTATGTATGTTGGGAAGCATTAGTAATAAGGCTTACGCAATAAGCGACAGTACGGGACAAACTATTTCGGCAAGTGGCGTCTTCATGGCTGGCGCCGCGATATTCGATAGTGGTGCCGGACCTTATAACGGATCTTTCATGGTTATTAAAGCCGATGGTAGTCTTTGGGGTTGGGGAGATAATGGCAATGCACAAGTATTACTTAATGGCACAACAACAGATTCCAGCGTGCCAGTTAAAATTATGGACGGTGTTGTTTCCGTCTCTACAAATGAATCGGGGCATTTTGTCATGGCTATCAAAACTGATGGCAGTCTCTTGTCCTGGGGCATCAACAACTGTGGTCAACTGGGTAATGGCACGACAGCATTTTTTAGCACACCAATAAAAATAATGGATAATGTTGCATCTGTTTCTACAGGTGATGGCTTTGCCATGGCCGTTAAAACTGATGGTAGCCTCTGGGGCTGGGGAAATAATCCTGATGGTCAATTAGGTAATGGTACAACAACAGGCTCTAACACACCGGTCAAAATAATGGATGGTGTCGCATCTGTTTCTGCCGGCTTCGATCGTACCGTGGCTGTCAAGACAGACGGTAGTTTATGGGCTTGGGGACGGAGCCGTTTAGGTAATGGCATGACAACAGGTTCCAGCACCCCAGTGAAAATAATGGATAATGTTGCGTCTGTTTCCGCAGGTGATGGTTATACCATGGCTATCAAAACTGACGGTAGCCTGTGGTGTTGGGGATATAATGGCGAAGGCGAATTAGGTAATGGCACAACAACAGATACTAATGTGCCCATTAAAATCATGGATGATGTTACATCTGTTTCTGCAGCCCGAGGTTACACAATGGCCATAAAAACCGACGGCAGCCTATGGGGTTGGGGATTTAATGACGATGGTCAATTAGGAGATGGCACAACAACAGATACTAGCACACCGGTGAAAATACTGGATAATGTTGCATCTGTTTCTGCCGGGAGTTATGTCACTATGGCGCTTAGAACAGACGGCAGTATATGGACTTGGGGCGGAAGTACTGCCGGTTGTACATTGGGTAATGGTACAACCACAGGATCTGTTACGCCAGTTAAAATCATGGACGGCGCTAAGCTACCTAACGGTTATGTATATAGCCAACCCAACCCTGGCACAGATAATACCTCCAACCTTAACCCGATAACGCAGCCTTCAAATAGCATGTTCACAGATGTACATACTGGAGACTGGTTCTATAACGATGTGCAGTATGTGTACGACAACAAACTGATGACCGGTACTGGCGAAACACTGTTCAGCCCAGAGATAAGTACCACCAGGGGTATGATTGTGACTATTCTATACCGTCAAGCAGGTTCACCTTCTGTATCCGGCTTAGAGAATCAGTTTAGCGATATAGCAGCCGGCCAATGGTATACCGACGCGGTGACCTGGGCAGCTAAAAACAATATCGTATCTGGCTATGGCAACAACAAATTTGGACCGGCGGACAATATCACCCGTGAACAGCTAGCATCAATCCTATATCGTTACGAGCAATTCAGCGGCCATACACCGTCTAATACAATGGCCGATAAGCAGTTCGCCGACTCGAACAAGATCAGCGATTACGCTAAGATTCCCGTTAACTCCCTTATGATCCAGGGTATCCTAAGCGGCAAGCCTGGCAACCTGTTTGATCCACAGGGCATGGCTACCCGCGCTGAAGTAGCAGCTATGCTGCACAGATTTGCGCGCCTTGTTCATTAATAAGCTACATAAAAACACACAGTAAACTTGGCGTGGTTGATAAAAATATAGCAGACAAAACTCAAAAAATTCCGGGGAACACCAAAGCGCGAAACAGAGCCTGCCGGTCGTACGCCTTACTCCCTGGACCATCATTATAAGAATTAAGCCTATCTAACGCACGGCAATCAATTTGTTGAAGCACTTGATACATTTTATCGTGTTCATTAAAATTTTCTGTGAGAACTTCAAAGGGAAAAAGTACTCCGTTAAGAATATACATTTAAGGGTTTCACCACGCTTGAATGTTTTTGTATGGCGCACGAAGAACATTTCTACAAGTAAATGGGTGAAACCTTCTTGTTTTGGCAGCATTTTAGAGCTATTTTTAATTTTGGGTAAACTGTTTTTCTATGCTTCTTAAACTCGCGGCCTGTATGGGCTGTGAATTACGCAATTGGCTCAGACTTCAATGGTTTTCGAGAAAATACATATAAAATCAAGAAAGGAGCCATTTGAAAAGTATGTTTAGAATAGATCGCAAAAAAATATCATATCCAATATCATATCCTTTGCTTGCTATTCTGATTGGTTTGTTTTCAATGATTATAGTTACCATAATTTCTTGTTCAAATATATCTGATCAATCATTGCCTAAACCCATTAATTCATCTGAGGATTCATCTCCTGCGAAACTAAATCCAAAAGAAGTATCTAGAATTGAATTTATTGTGGCTGACCATTCTTATATACCTCTTTTTTCCGATAAGAAAAAAGATAAAGAAATAATTAATCAATTCATAGCTTTATATAATGAAGCTGTGCCCAAATTTGCTAAAGAAGATTTTCATTCAGATACTCTCAGGATGAATTTTACAGGCACAATTTGTCTGAAGCTTGTTAATGGACAAAATATCTACTTCTGTGCTGATGACGGCGGGTATGTCTATCAAGATGATGTTACCCAAGGTTACTATCTTAAAGACCAAGAACTGTGGAAAAAAATCGATGATCTAATGGTCAAGTCTTTAATACCGGCTAATGGGGTAACTATTAAACCTGAATCTGTTATTCAATTAGGAGAACGGCTTTATATAAGTATAGATTACATGCCCGGTAATGATGCAAATATAGAAATATATCCTAGTTATATTAATAATATGAATCCTGCTGTGTATTCAGAAAAAATCAAAATGGACTCAATCAAAATTAAAACTGTACCACTTGTTGATGGAAGTATGGATTATAATTTCATATTAACTGAACAAATAGGAACAACTGCGAACGGTTTACCAGGTAAAATTTATCCTGGGAAATGGACTTTAGTTGTTTCAGAACAATATTTTAAAAACCTTACAATCGTGAAATGAAAAAATAAAAACTGATAGAAGGTG
>WQUS01000141.1 GCA_009781965.1 Bacillota bacterium
TCACACTGGATGGGTTAACGGCCTTGTCCGTGGAAATCATTACAAATACTTTTACTCCTACCCGGTCGGCGGCATCGGCAACGTTAAGGGTACCGAATACGTTAGTCTTCACCGCCTCATCCGGATGCATTTCCATCAGGGGCACATGCTTATGGGCTGCGGCATGAAAAACCACCCGCGGCCGGTACTTTTCAAAGATATAGTTTATTTTCACCTTATCCCGCACATCGGCAATTTCAATGGCTAAGGGGATGTCTTTAAATTTTTCCTGCAACTTCAGCCAAATTTTATGAATACTGTTTTCACCATGGCCCAAAAGAATCAATTTGGCCGGTTGATATAATGAAACCTGATGGCACAACTCCGAGCCAATGGAGCCCCCGGCGCCGGTAATTAATACATTGGCTCCCTTTAAATAACCGGCAACCTCTTTTAAATCAACTTGTACCGCTTCCCGGTGCAGCAAATCCTCCAGCTGCACCAGTCTTAAATGACTAACCGAAACATTGCCGTTAATGATTTGATAGATACCGGGCAGGATCTTTATTTCCACTCTGGTAGTGCGGCAAATTTCAATAATCTCCCTAATTGCTTCACTGTTGACGCTAGGCATGGCAATGATAATCAGATCAACATTAAATTGTTTAACCACCCGCGGTATCTCTTCCCTGGCGCCAAGCACGGGAAAACCAAGAATAATTAAATGTTTTTTATCCGGATCGTCATCAATAAAACCCACCGGGGAATAGCTGTCATGCCCTTTAAGTTCCCTGGCGACCATGACTCCGGCGTCGCCGGCGCCTACAATAATGGTTTTGCGGCCTGATTTCCCGGCCAGACTTTTTTTATGTTCGATAAACAACCGCCAAGCCAGCCGCGAACCGCCGACAAAAATAATAATCAATGCCCACTGGGTAAGCACCAGGTAAATTGGCAGCAATTGCAGCCCCAAAGGGCCCAACAGCAAAATAACCGCGCTGCCTGCCGTAACAGCCCCAATAATCGCCACCAGTTCACCCATGCCGGCATATACCCAATCACGATTATATAGTTTAAACAGATTAAAAAACGTTAAATAAATAACAAAAATAACTACAGTTGTTATTATCAGCTGGGAACCGGAATAACGAACAGGCATTTGATTATCCGCCAACAAAGTTAGAATAGGTACAACCGTAGCAAGGTTAACCAGCAACAGATCGCAAATCATTAAAAAAAATTTTCTGGTGTAATTATTCATCCCCATCACCTGGCCCCGGCTGTCCATCCAACAGATTAATCAATCATCCCTTGCCTGCATCATTTGCCACCGCAACCTGAGCTATAGCGGCATTGCTTAATTTTTTATTGTTTTGTTCCCAATAAAGATACTTACTGTTGCCCATTTTTACATCATTGAGAACGACGCCTAAGATATTAGCGCCAACCATGGTCAGATGATGTTTAGCCATCGTTACTTGATCCACAGTAGAGATGCCGGATTTAACTACTAAGAGTACGCCGTCCGCCAGTTGAGCCAGCACAGCGGCATCCGCTGCCGCAAAAACAGGCGGCGTATCCAGTAACACAATATCGCATAGCATCCGGATACGTTTTAAAAAGATCTGCATTGCCTCTGAGCCCAACAATTCCGACGGGTTAGGAGGCACGGAACCGCCGGTAACCAACCACAGACCGTTGATTCCCGCACTGCGCACCACGTCCGGCACATCATTCTTAAGCAGTAAATCAGCCAGCCCCCGGCTATTTTCCAGCGCAAAAAAGTCATGCAGTAAGGGAGCACGCAAATTGGCGTCCACAAGCAAAACCTTTTTGCCTGCCTGAGCCATAACCACACCCAGATTGGCGGCAACTGTGGTCTTTCCTTCTTTGGCCCCGGCGCTGGTAACCATCACAATGCCGGCAGCCTGGTTTTTTAAAACCTGCTCCATATTAGTCCTTAGCATGCGAAAATTTTCCGCAATATAAGACTTGGGATAATTCCGGGTGAAAAGCGCTGACTTCTTATTTTTTGGCTTGAACATCATTAACAAACCCCACAGGCTTATCTTAAATTTTTCCGATTGGCATGAGCTATGACACCCAATACAGGCAAATCAAGATATTGATTGATCTCCTCGGGCCTTTGAATTTTACTGCTGTAAAACTCTTTAATAATAACCAGGATTGCCGATCCCGCAAGCCCAATCATAAAAGCAATCATAATGTTGCGGTTTGTATCTGAAGCCATAGGTTGAGTCGGAGCAACAGCGGGAGAAATTATTACCACACTGGTGCTGCCAAGATCAACCGACTGAGCAATTTGGGTCTGGGTAATGCCCTTGACCAGAAGGTCAATAACGTCTTGTAAACGCTGACGTTCATAAGCGTCTTTGGTCGCCGCCAGCTCCGCTCTGGCCTGCTTTAGCTCTTCCTGCAGCGCTTTCACGGAACTGTCCATTATTTCTTTGTTTTTTTCTGAAATGAAGGCTATGTACTCCTGGGTTAAAGTGTTGGCAATTTGGGCTGCTAAAACTGGATCGCTGTTATGTACGCTAACATAGATAAGATAGGAATCTTCGGTGGCGGTAACCTGTATTTGAGCAGCCAGAGTACTTGGCGTATAGCCCAATTGCTCTAAATCGAGCTTATCGATCACCCGCTGCATCAAGGCCTCACTTTTAATCTGACCCAGATGGGTGTTCATGGTTAGCACCGGCAGGCTGCTTATGCTGCTTAAATATGAATCAATAGTACTCGTATTGGTATTTTGAGTCGTTTTTACCACCTGAGTAATACGCAAAACAGCCTGCGCCACATATACAGGTTGTTGCGTAAAATAACTAAACAAAGCGCTGGCCGCTACCATTAATATGGTCACCAAAGCAATAAACCAAAAACGTTTCTTAAATACCTCAAATAAGAGCAGCACATCAAGACCCTGCTTATAAGCACCGGCATTGTAATTTTGACTGTCCGGCCGATATTCTGCTAGGTTGCTCAAACTCTCTACCTCGCTATTAAAATCATACCTATTGATTTCATTATTGCTTATTTAAAAGCGCCTTCATTGACCGGGGGAAAAAACATACGCCGCTACGGCAAGTCAATTCAATAGCCCCGACCAAATCAACCGGTAAGATTGGATTTTTTAAATAGCCGTCGGCACCGGCCGCAAGAACCGGCAGTATATTGGCGTTTTCTTCTAAATCAGTGAACACGATCACCAGCGTCCAGGGACACAGTTCTTTGATATTGCTTATCATAGTGGCAATGCTATCTTCCTGATTTTTCAATCCGATTAATACCACGTCCGGCTGCAAGCTGATAAGAATATTAAAGTCATTAAGTTTGTCCAATTCGCCAACGATGGCAAAATCACTGCGGCTGGAAAAGAGCGCAGACCAAACATTTCTCATCGTTTCAAGGCCATTGATTATTAAAAGCCTAAAAACATGCATAACAAACCCCCACCATAACAGAAAAAATGCCAATTTTCGCTATTTAATAATTTTAACAAACATTTTTTCCCTAAGCATCCACCAGCTGGATGACACTAAGTATGATTATTATTAGCCGCTAATCTTTGTATTTGGTCCGTCCCCACAGTCTAAATATCGATGTTTCATTTCAAAAAGAATAATTTTAGTTCTATTTTTTAATTCCAATTTGCGCAAAATACTGCTCACATGTGTTTTTACTGTTGGTTGACTGATGTATAGAACATTACCAATTTCTTTATTGGAATAGTTTTGCACGATCAGCTTATAAATCTCCAATTCTCTGGAGGTAAGCGGCAATTTAATATTTGCGGTGTCATCGGTTAACTCGCCGTCGCTATTATCAGCATGTGTAACCGTCTGATTAAAACAAGACAATTTTAAATCACCCGGCAAACAAATAACCCCGGCTTTACAAGTTAATTCGATCACGCTAACCAAGTGACTGGGAAGCATCGTTTGCGGAATATAGCCGTCGATACCGGCGCCAAATACCGTGTGCAGTTCATCTTTTACAGTATTGGAGCCAAAGATAAATAATTTGGTATAAGGGCAACTTTCCTTAATTAATGGTACTGTTTCCGCCAGTTTTTCTCCCTGCCGCATGCCATAAAGTATTAGATCGGGCTGGACAGTCTTAATTTTTTGAAAGGCATCATCTGCACGATCGCTTATGCCAATGATTTCAAAGTTGTCGTGAGCGGCAAATATCGCCGATAAGCCTGAGCTCATTGCCTGGTTATCGCTAATAATAAAAATTTGAATCCGGCTCATCAACAATCTCCCTTTCTTTTTAAATAAATGAAATATTTACTAATGCCTTTATATACTAAAGTATATCATACCTGTCCACTTTACTCCAGTAGCATTACATAATATTACATAGCCGTATGAAGGATTTCTGCCTCCTTGAGAAGAAGCAGCATGGACATTTTATTTTATAGCTGCCTCATCAATATATCTACTCTATAATGTTCGTCGGGCATGTTCGTTTTTTTGGGTATAATTGCCTGGCGTCGTGTAATAAATTATAATTTTATGGCCCTATGTTGTAAAAACCATTGGACATATTATGTCAAAACATGTAATATTATAGAGAGAATGTGTTTATCCAAAAAAATATGGTTCTCAGCTAATTACTTAACTTTCAGAACCTACTGAAAGTTAATAGGGGTTTTTAAAGACAAATATGTAACAACATTCACAAAGTGGACTGTATGAGTAGACATTTCTGAGTAGATTTACGTAACTGCTACTTTTTGGTCAAACCTCACATTCTATATATTTAACGTACAAAAGTGCTTGGAAGGAGAAAGTGATTGTGATGAAATTTATTAAAAAATTCAAAGTATTATTTGCAATGGTTTTGCTATTATCCTTGGCTGCTCTTGCCCAGATGGGACCAAACTTCACGCTGGGCAACGATGACAATGGGCCGCCGGGGGACAGCACCGACTTAAGTACGTCAGAAGCTACTTATCGATTAACAAACACCGTTATCGCACCGCTAAGCAACCAACTAGACCAGGATTTAACGTTAACCGTCATCTCCGCCGCGCCTACCCAATTCGAAACTTGGCAAAACCCTGTATCGGGCGCAATGCCGCCGGATCTGACCGTTTCTCTAAATGTGAATTTCAGCCCTTCTTACAGTTCCGGGGGCAGCATTGTGGTACCGGTGGACTGCACGCCCGACCGCTCAAACCCTTTATATGCCAACTTTGATACCTGCGGTACATCATCAACGCTTAAACCATTGTTTGTGCCGCTTGAACCGAATACAGCCGATTTGGCCAATATGCCGGATGTGGCGGACTATTCCTTTGACGGCAGCAAAATCACGCTAACGCTTATGAGCAGCGCTGACGCAGGCTTTAGACCGGGAACCGTTACGATACCACTCAAATTTAAGTTTGAGCTGGACTACCTGCGCCAGATACCCAATGACCAATACATGTGGCTGCCGACAGCACAGGTTTACCTAAACGGCTCTGATGTTGGGAACACGATGGCAGCAGCGCCGGTGAAAGGCGCCAGCCAAAACGAAATTACTTATTCTCCCAATTTCATGATGCCTGCCGATCCTACGCAATACACAGGTGGCGCTATTAATTTATCTCCTACTGTTCTTTATAATTATTTTCAGCAATCCGATTTGGATCTCAGTTATCAAAACCAATATTACATAGAGCTCCCCACTGGCAGCAGTAGCAATGGCCTTCGCGCAAATTATACTGGTGG
>WQUS01000142.1 GCA_009781965.1 Bacillota bacterium
CAACGGACTGGTTTTACGGCGATGTGTCATATGCGGTGGCGAACGGCATTTTCAATGGCACCGGCGCCACCACATTCAGCCCCAACGATTCGGTAACCAGGGGCATGTTTGTAACGGTGCTGTGGCGGTTGGCTGGCAGCCCGGCCGGGAGCGGCGGCAGCCAATTTAGCGATGTCGGGCAAAGCGCTTACTATGCCGAAGCAGTCAAGTGGGCGGCGGCAAACGGCGTTGTCAAAGGGATCAGCAACACTAAGTTTGCTCCCAACGGATTAGTAACCAGGGAGCAGATGGCGGCGATCCTCTACCGTTACGAGCAATTCAGCGGTCAAACACCATCCGGCGCCGGAACGGCCAAAAACTTTGCCGACCGGAGCAAAATCAGCGCCTACGCGCAAGAGCCGGTGAACACACTGGTCGCCCAGGGGATTTTAGGCGGCAAGCCGGGTAACCTCTTTGACCCGCGCGGCACAGCCGTCCGGGCGGAAGTAGCGGCAGTACTGCACCGGTTCGCGGCGGCAGTGCGGTAGCAGCAAGGTGATAGCAGGATAATGGCAAGCTAATAACAATAGCAAGCTAATGACAAGCTGATAGTAAGCTAAAGCAGTAGTTACCGGCTGATCCTGGGGTGAGCGGCGACTGCTGTTTTTTTAACCGTTAAACTTCTTGTCCCGTCCGCAACACTTCTTTGACCAATGGATTATCGTTTGATATATTTGATATAAATGTAATTTAACTACTGAGGCGGTTACTGGTAGGCTATAATGAGAATAGACTAATAGGCGATAAGGGGATACCGGTTATGACCGGAGCTATCAAGGCCAAGAAGGTTATCAGCATCATATTAGCGCTGTGTATCGTACTCACAGCAGCCGCCTGCGGCAAAACAAAAGCTGAACAGCCGGAAGTTGCGGCGTCTCCGTCTGCCTCGCCGGAATTGCCGTCAGATCAAGCGCCGGCAACGGACTCCTATCAGTATTACGACATTCTTGTCTCTGTACCGAGGAATTTGGAGCACTATGAACAAGTCGGGGCGGTAAAATCTCTTGAGGTAAATTTTAATGCTGACCAGAGCTGGCTTTCGGTGTTCCCGACCCTGCCGCCTTCCAATGCCGGCACCGATTTCGCGCCCCTGAAAACGGATGCCTCCGGCAAGCCGGTGCTGACCTTAGAGCAGGTTTTGGATCATTTCAGCTGGCATACCGACGCCGACGCGTTTACCGTCTTAAGCCAGGATACGCTAACAGTCGGCGGAAAGCCTGCCGCTTCCATGTCGGTTGAAGGCGCTTGGGCTGATAGCCCCGATGAAACCTGGCGAATCGAGCTAACCCGCGTTGTTTATAACGGCATCGCCTACGACTTTCTCTACGCATCATGTCCAAAATTCTTTGACAAATACCGGCCCGAGGCTGAGGCAATCATCGCTTCCGCCCGGTTTTCGGACGTGCAGTCCGGAGAAAAAACCGCATTTGAAAATATTACCTTGAGCCTTCCTCTGAAAACCGCAGGTTATAGTAAAATAAAGCCGGGGCTGATCCAGGTCTCGAACTCCCGTGTGAGCGGCAGGACGCTGAGCTTTTTCGCCAGGTATGACGACACCGAGCTGTATACAGAAAACATGTTGAGCGATCAGGCGCAGTTAGACAGACTGATCCAGATCTCCTTAAACAAGATGGTCGATACGCGCTTCAAAGACATCCAAAAGCTGAGCAAGATTTCGGTTGAGCACATATATTTTGACAAAATACCGGCCGTGCACGCGGTTTACCGTTTGGATTGGGCGCAAAGCAATCCCGCCGAATATTTGGAATCCTACCTGTTTGTCTACAAAAATGATCTGTATTTGCTGCAGGGCAAGTGTGACCTGGGAAATGAAGAGGCGCTGAACGATTTTATTGATCCAATTGTGAAGAGCATCGGTTTTGTAGAGGTCGCTTCACCCAAAAAACTTCCCCTGCCGCGATCTGAGACCGTGCGGTGGATCAACAGTACCTACGCGATTCTGACCATATCGAACCGCCAGGATACCGCTCTGGTGGGTGGGTTTCAGCCATCGGAGAGCAACCGTGACATAGCGAAATCCACGCTGAAGGAATCATGGTTCATTACCAACAGGGCGTCCTCTGACGCGGTTATTGCTAAGCTGACAAAAACAGGGCATCGCGCTAGTTTTCTGGCCTTTATCAAGCGGAATCCCGAGTTTGAGCTGAATCGGCAGCAATTTAAGACCTTTTTGGACAAAAATTCGAGCATGGATCAGGATACCCGGCTTTTGTATCAAAACTTTTATGATGACTATCATCTCTACGGCGATAACGCCATTTTCGCCTGGGATTATTGCCGCATTATATCGCTTTACGGCTGGGGATATATCGCGGGATATTATACCTACAGCGAGGCTTTGGACCTCTCGCTTCCCTACGCCAAAAAACTGCAGGAAACCTATCCCTCCTGGGAGGCCATGTACCGCGACTATTTAACAGGGTTTAACTTTTGGCGCCGCGGCAGCCTCAGCAAGCCCACAAGTGAGAACTTTCTCCGCCTTTTGATCATGCAAGACCTTATAAACAGGACGGACGGTCCCAACGCGCTGCCACCCTGGGATATGAAACTTGAGGCCGACTGGCAGTCGGCGAAGTAGGGTAAAGCGTTGAAGAAATGGTCTGGAGGGACAAAAATTTTGCAGGAAATATATAGCAGCGGATAGAATTATTACACTATTCGACCAATTATTTATTACGGGCAAAAAATTATAAAATGATGGAGGAGGTTATGAATTTTGCGTAAAATGCGTAACAAAAGGATCTACTTATTTATGGCGCTGCTATTTGTGTTAGCTATGGTTGTTCCCTTTGGGGCTGGCACGGCGTTTGCCGACGTGCCTACTGCCCTGAGCGTACCAACTATTCCGGATGGCGGCCAGCCTGCTCAGTTAGGCGCCGTGCTCTTTCATTTTACAGCCGGCCAGTTAAGAGATGGCGATAGCTGTACCGTCAGCTTGCCGCAAAATTTTCAGTTTTTAAAGGCCGGTGGAGTTGAAGATTGGGTGATGAGCCCAGCCGATTGGAGTTGGCAGTGGAATGGGTCGGTTGGTGAACAAGTATACGGTCAAGCCAACGGTAACTATTTCAGTATCCCGGCTACTGCTCCAAACAGTACTGATGCAAACGGTTTGGCAGGTGCATCTCTTACCATTAGCTCTCTTAGTGATAACCAAATCAAGATTACCATTTTTGGTACCCCAGCGACAGGTTCTGACGGCTACTTGTATCTGTACCTTAACAATATCTATGTTGACAGCGGTTATATAGGGTTTATTCCTTTAACAATCAGTGCTCCTAACGCTCCTAACGGCAGTGGTTTTACCAGCGGTACCGTTAATGTTGGTAGGGTAACTTCCATCGGACTGGTAAATATTGAGTGCACCAATGCACCGGTTTTCAGTGATCAAGGTACGGTAACGTTAAATATTGAAGAAGATTTGCCCGGCTCTTTAAAATCTGGCGAAAGCCTGAAACTTACTTTGCCGGATGGATTTGCGTGGGGCTCCGGCGCTACGCTTCCTGCCGGCGCCGTTACCCTTCTCCGGGGCGGAGCGGCTGATCCCAATTTTACCAGTACAGGTGGTACCGGTAGCGGCCTGACTGATCCTAATACCCTTGCAAACTATTTACAAAATCATTTCACGATCAGCGGATCAAATTCCAATCAACTGATTCTTAATTTGCCTGCCGGTTTTCAAAGTACTGCTCCGCTTGCTTTTCAAGTTGAGGTTCCAATCAGGGTATATGATAATACTGTGATTCGGGCGGGCAATGTTATAGCTACAGTTACTGGCGAAAGCACTTGCACTGTAAATGCTGTTTCTGTGGGGCAATATACTGCGGCCTATATTACATCGTTATATTCTCCATCGGTTTTGGCTGGTACTAACACCAGTTTAGGCGCAGTGTTCATGCAATTTGCACCTGGCCAGCTGAGCGACGGTGACAGCTGTCTCATCAGTCTGCCTCAAAATTTTGAGTTTGATAGAATTGATGGCTCAAATGCAATGCCTAAAGGCAATGTAATGACTGATGCTGATTGGGCCTATCATCGTCCGAATGGTTCTTTCAGTACTTATTATGGCCAAATGCCCTACTATGGCGGCTCTTTTACTGTCTATAGTAACTATTTCGTTATCCCGGATTATAATCAAAGCGTTAGTGATTATAACGGTTTAAAAGATGCTGGCCTTAATATTACCCAAATCAGCAAAAACCAAATTAAAGTCACCGTTGTTGGTTCGCCTAACCCGGCCTATAACTGTTATGTTTACCTGTATCTTGGCAATATATATGTTGACAGCGGCTATGGCGGTAATGCTCCTTTAACTGTCAGCCCTTTCAGCGGCCGTGGTTTTATCAATGGTACCGTTAAGGTTGGTAACGTGTACAGTAGCGGTTTGGTAAATATCGAATCTGTCAATGCGCCGGTTTTCAGTGAACAAGGCATGGTTACTCTGCGTATTGGAGAAGTTGTGCCCAGCTCTTTTAAAGCTGGCGAGAGTTTGAAACTGACTTTGCCGGATGGATTTACGTGGGCTTTCGGCCCTTCGTTTCCTGACGGCGCCCTAATTGTTCTCTGGGGCAGCGCTGTAGATAGCAATTCAGATAGTGCCGGTGGCGGCCAGATTTCTAATTTAGCTGGTTATACCCTTGCAAACTATTTACAAGATCATTTTATAGTCAGCGGAGCAAATTTTAATCAATTGATTCTTAACCTGCCTGCCGGTTTTAGGAGTACAAACGCGATTGCTTTTGAAATTAAGGTTCCGATCCAAGTAGATGATCATGCATTGGCCCAGGCTGGTACTGTTAACGCCACAGTTTCCGGTGTTGGCAGCTATAACGTAAACACTATTCCGGTGGGTCAATATCGTCCGTTGCTGATGATTACCCCGGCAAGCAACACTTTCGCAAACGCTACAGCCGGCTACAATAATTCGGCCATGAGCCAGATCTTTACCATAACGAACACGGGGGCCATGGAAATCACCGGTCTTACGGCTTCTATTAACGGCAACTTTGAAATTAGCACAGGCCTTTCCGCTACCTCGATTGCTCCGGGTGGTACGGTTACGCTTAGTGTCCGTCCGGTCAGTGGTCTTGCCGCCCAGACAACGCCATATGCTGGTAGGCTGTATGTCACAAGCAGCTACGGCATCGGCAACTCTGCTTCTCTATCATTTACTGTTAAAGCAGCCAGTATCGTTGTTGGCGGCGGGGGAGGCGGCGGTGGTAGCTCCAACTACACCGTAACATTTGCAACCGCCGGTGGCAGTACCGTCAACAGCCAAAAATTGGCTAACGGCGCCAAAGTAACAAAACCCGCTGACCCGACCAAAGATGGATTTACCTTTGCAGGCTGGTACAGCGACAAAGCATTAACCACGGCTTACGATTTTACCAAAGGGATAACCGGTAATGTTACTATTTACGCCAAGTGGACGGCAAACACAGCGCCGTTGACGCCTAAACCGACGCCGACACCGGGGCCGGCACCCACACCTGGGCCGGGACCTGGGACGGGGCAACCCTCATCCTCAAGCGGCTGGCAGAACCCCTTTAGCGACGTCAAGTCAACGGACTGGTTTTACGGCGATGTGTCATATGCGGTGGCGAACGGCATTTTCAATGGCACCGGCGCCACCACATTCAGCCCCAACGATTCGGTAA
>WQUS01000143.1 GCA_009781965.1 Bacillota bacterium
CACGTTACTGCTTTCGCACCATCCGGCCCAAAGTTATTAACCGTGCGCTCATACTCTTCGAGAAATCGCTTACGGTTAATAACTTTACGGGCCTGGGCTATGAGTACTAACAAGCACAGGGGCTGACCAGCAACACGCCGTCAATCCCGGCGTAAATACAGTAATGACAGAACTTGACAACTTTTTGGGCCCATGTTAATATTACCCTATCTGAATAACTTGATTAGGGTATTATTTTTTAGGGGGAATGTTTTAGTGCTGGGTAAAGTAAAATGGTTTAATAAGGACAAAGGATACGGCTTTATTGAAAGAGAAGAAGGTGAAGATGTATTCGTTCACTTTTCGGCCATTAAAGAAGAAGGTTTTAAAACGCTGGCGGAAGGTCAGGATGTAGAATTCGATATCGTCGAAGGCGCCCGTGGTCCACAAGCCGCTAACGTGGTTAAACTATAGCCGCTTTAAACCCTGGCAAACAGCCGGGGTTTTAATTTACTAATAAATAAGTTACTCGTTCGAAAGGAGTTGGCAAAATGAACGTTCTGGTTCGAGGCAGAAATGTTGCAGTTACGAACTCCCTGAAAGAGTATGTGGTCAAACGGGTGGGCAAGCTGGACAAATTTCTTGACGGAGTGGACGACGCCACTGTGGTGCTGGTGGTGGAAAGAGATTCCCACAAGGTGGAAGTTACTATCCCGATTAACGGCATGATTTTACGTGGCGAAGAAGCCACCGGGGATATGTATACCTCCATCGACCTGGTAGTGGAAAAGCTGGAGAAGCAGATTGGTAAATATAAAGGGAGGCTGGCCCATCGCCGTCATGTTGGCGACCAGAAGAATACTTACCCCGAATATACTACGGCTGTTGAGGAAGAAGAGGACGAAGAGCACGATGGTCCCAAAATGGTCAAAACCAAACGGTTTGCCATCAAGCCTATGCCCGTCGAAGAGGCCTTGCTGCAGATGAATCTGCTGGGGCACAGCTTTTATGTTTTCTCCAACGCCGAAACCGAACAGGTTAATGTAGTCTATAAACGTAAGGACGGCAACTACGGTTTAATTGAACCGGAGTTTTAAAAAAAATATGACCGGAGCTGGCTCCGGCCCGGGCACGCCCCCAAGGCGTGCCTTAATTTTTTGTCGGACGCCGTTTCTTCCTCATTCCTCCCGATACTCTAGAATGTCTCCCGGTTGGCAGTTCAGGGCCCGGCAAATCTCTTCCAGGGTGGAAAAACGGATCGCCTTTGCTTTGCAGTTTTTCAAAATTGACAAGTTAGCCGGAGTAATATTGATTTTTTCTGCCAGTTCCATCAGGCCAATTTTCCGTTTGGCCATCATGACATCCAGATTTACGATTATCGGCATACTCACACCGTCCAATCATTTTCTTCTTTGTAGGCGACGGCTTGCTTGAACACGTCTTTCAGCGTTAAACAAAACAGCCCCAGGATGGCGAACATGATGACAATGATCGCCGAGGCGATGGTAAACCAAATGCTGGTTTTGACTAAAAAAATTATCGCAATGACAAAGCTGGCCACGGCGCATCTTCTCAAACAACCCACATTTTTTTCGACGAAAGGATTGCCGCCCAGCAGGGTTTTGAAAATGGTCTTTAACTGCCACACAATATAAAGGGCACATAACCCGGACAATAGCAAAATAACAGTATAAGGCGCCACTACATCCGGCCCGTATCCTAAGCGCTCGGTCAGCGAAGGCATGATGAACGGCATGGCGAGGCAGCTCAAAATCCCGCTGTAGAACATTATATCCACCAAAATTTTGGTTAAATAGTGGACGAAACTGTTTTGATACATAAACGCCCCTCCTAATTCGATGTTGGATGATGGAAACATTATGTCACAGCGCCAAACGAGTGTCAATATAAATTTATTGATTATCAATAAATTTATATTGACACTCGAACCTTCTCTCCATTTGGTTGCAGTACGGGAGGCAAAATGTTAAAATAAGCTAAGTTACCAATTAATCGGCGCGGGGAACTTTAGTTTCGTTACTGGTCACACGTTACTGCTTTCGCATCAAGCCGGTACGCAAAACCGTTAACCGTGCGCTCATGCTCGCCGAGAAATCGCTTACGGTTAACGGTTTTGCGTACCGGGGCTATGGGTACCAACAAACACAGGGTCTGACCAGTAACTTAGTTTCCCCTGCTTTTGTTTTGGAAAGGTTGGTTGCAGATGCTGGGATTTATTAAAAATTTACTGGACGACAACGCCAGAGATATTAAAAAACTGCAAAAATCGGTGCTGCTGATTAACGATCTGGAGCCGGAAATCAGCGCCCTGTCGGACGCCGAGCTGCAGGCCAAAACAGTCTCTTTCCGGGAACAGTTGGACCAGGGCGCCGACATGGACGATCTGCTGCCCGAGGTTTTTGCCGTGGGCCGGGAAGCGTCCAAGCGGGTGCTGGGCATGCGCCACTTCGATGTACAGCTGATTGGCGGCATCGTGCTGCACCAGGGCCGCATTGCCGAGATGCGTACCGGGGAGGGCAAAACCCTGGTGGCTACCCTGCCGGTGTACCTGAACGCCCTGGAAGGCCGGGGGGTGCATGTGGTAACGGTGAACGATTACCTGGCCCGCCGGGACAGCGAGTGGATGGGCCGGCTGTACAAGTTCCTGGGCCTGTCTGTGGGGCTGATCGTGCACGGGCTGGACTGGGGCCAGCGCAAGCATTCCTATGGTTGCGACCTCACTTACGGCACCAACAACGAGTTCGGGTTCGATTATCTGCGGGACAACATGGCGGTGCGGCCGGATCAGTTGGTGCAGCGGCCGCTGAATTACGCTATCGTGGACGAGGTGGACAGCATCCTGGTTGACGAAGCGCGAACCCCGCTGATTATTTCCGGCCAGGCCGACAAGGCCACCGAACAGTATTATACTTTTGCCAAAATCGTGCCCCGGCTGCGGGACGAGGAAGATTATACCGTAGATGAGAAGGCCCATACCGCGGTGCTTACCGAAGACGGCGTGGCCCGGGCGGAGCAGATGCTGGGGGTGGAAAACCTCTTTGACGACTCGAACACCCAGCTGAATCATATGCTGAACCAGGCGCTGAAAGCCCACGCCCTGATGAAAAGGGACCGTGATTACGTGGTTAAGGACGGCGAGGTCATTATCGTGGATGAGTTCACCGGCCGGCTGATGTTTGGCCGCCGCTACAGCGACGGTTTGCACCAGGCCATTGAAGCCAAGGAGGGAGTGCGCATTGAGCGGGAATCCCAGACTCTGGCCACGATCACTTTTCAGAATTACTTCCGGATGTACAACAAACTGGCCGGCATGACCGGTACCGCCGAGACGGAGCAGGAGGAATTCCGCAAGATTTACAAGCTGGACGTAGCGGTGATTCCCACCAATAAGCCCATGATCAGGCATGATCTGCCGGACGTGGTCTACAAAACCGAAGCCGCCAAGTTTAATGCGGTGGTGGATGAAATTGCCCAGCGGCACATCTCCGGGCAGCCCATGCTGGTAGGCACCATCTCCATTGAAAAGTCCGAGGTTTTAAGCCACCTGCTGCGTAAAAAAGGCGTTCCGCACCAGGTGCTGAATGCCAAGTATCACGAAAAAGAGGCTGAAATCGTGGCCCAGGCCGGGCGCCTTGGGTCGGTGACCATTGCCACCAACATGGCCGGCCGGGGCACCGATATTCTTTTGGGCGGCAACCCCGAATTTATGGCTCAGGCCGCCTTGCGGGGCCGGGAGGACTATGATCCCGAAGACCCAGCCGGTCTGGACTTGTACCGTCAAATGGTGGCCAAATATGAAGGGGACTGCGAGGACGAGCACCGCCAGGTGGTGGAGTTGGGCGGACTGCATATCATTGGCACCGAACGGCATGAGAGCCGCCGGATTGACAACCAGCTGCGGGGCCGTTCCGGGCGGCAGGGGGATCCGGGGTCCAGCCAGTTTTTCAGTTCCCTGGAAGACGACTTAATGCGGCTGTTTGGCTCCGATAACATCGCCGGTATTATGGAAAAAATGGGTATGGATGAGGATGTGCCCATTGAGCACGGCCTGATTACCAAGTCCATCGAAGGCGCTCAGAAACGGGTGGAAGCGCGCAACTTCAACACCCGTAAACATGTGTTGGAATATGACGACGTCATGAACCAACAGCGGGAATTGATTTATCAGCAGCGGATGAAAGTGCTGCAGGAGCAGGATCTGAAAGAAGTCGTGCTGCAGATGATTGCCGAATCCGTGGCCCGGTCGGTGGAAATATACTGTCCCGACGGGGTCATTCCCGAGGAGTGGGACCTGACTGGGCTGCTGAGTCACGCCGAACAGCTTTATCTGCCCGGTCACGAACTGGAGCCGGCGGATCTGGAGGGCGTGGGCCGGGAGGCGCTGAAGGAACTGCTGCTGGACAAAGCCACGGCTGCTTACGAGGCCCGGGAGGCCGAGCTGGGCGAAGAGGTGCTGCGGGAGCTGGAACAAGTGGTGTTGCTGCGGGTGGTAGACGAAAAGTGGATGGACCACCTGGACGCCATGGATCAATTGCGGGAAGGCATTAACCTGCGGGCTTACGGTCAGAAGAATCCGTTGATTGAATATAAATTTGAAAGTTATCAAATGTTCCAGAACATGGTGGAATCAATCCAGGAAGATGTAGTCCGTTATATGTTCCGGGTCAACGTGGTCCAGGCGCCCGAACAGCGCCAGACCGTGGAGAATAAGTACCAGGAGGAAGGCGCGGCCCAGCCGGTCCGCAAGGAAGAGAAGATTGGCCGCAATTCGCCCTGCCCCTGCGGCAGCGGTAAAAAATATAAAAAATGCTGCGGCCAGACGGCGGGATAAAACGGGAGTTCAACTGTAGTTACGTTCATACGTTACTGTTCAGCATTGAGCCGGCACGCAAAACTATTAACCGTGCGCTCATGCTCGCCGAGAAATCGCTTACGGTTAATAGTTTTGCGTGCCTGGGCTATGAGTTTCAACAAACACGGAACAGTAACAAAAGGAATTAAACTGTAGCCATCGGGGGGAAAGATTATGTTCGCGGAATTGCGCAGAGAGGTTGAGTCCCTGCAGAAACGCCTGGCCGATTTGAGGGTGTCTCTTTGACATCGCCGGCACAGAGCAGCAAATAAACGAGTTGGAACAGGAAATGACCAGGCCCGGCTTTTGGGATCAGGATCAGGCCAGGGCCCAGGAAGTAACCCAAAGGGTCACCGCTTTGAAGGAGCGCCAGGCCGGCTTTGCCGTCCTGGCGGCTGCCCTGGAGGACGTGGACGTGCTCATTGACCTGGGCGAAGAAGAGGAAGGCGAAGACGGACCGCTGGCCAGTGAGGCGGCGGATGAATTGGCTGATTTACAGCGGCGGGTGGCGGAGCTGGAGCTGCAAGTGCTTCTCGGCGCCCCCTACGACGTAACTAACGCCATTGTAGCCATGCACGCCGGCGCCGGCGGCACCGAGGCTCAGGACTGGGTGGAGATGCTGCTGCGCATGTATACCCGCTGGGCCGAGGAGCACAAGTTCAAGGTGACTATCCTGGATCTGCTGCCCGGCGACGAGGCGGGGGTCAAGAGCGTCACCTTTGGCGTGGCGGGCCGGAATGCTTACGGTTATCTGAAGTCGGAAAAAGGAGTGCACCGGCTGGTGCGCATTTCCCCTTTCGACGCGGCGGGCCGCCGGCATACCTCCTTTGCGTCGGTTGACGTGTTGCCCGAAGTGCAAAGCGATGTGGAAGTGGAAATCAATCCCGAGGAGTTGAAGATTGACACCTACCGTTCCGGCGGCGCCGGAGGCCAGCATGTGAACAAAACCGATTCGGCGGTGCGCATCACCCACTTGCCGACCGGCATTGTGGTGCAGTGCCAGAACGAGCGCTCCCAGATCTCTAACCGCAACACCGCCATGAAGCTGCTGCAGGCGAAGCTTTTCGACCTGGAGCTGCGCAAGCGGGAGGCCGAGATGGCCCAAATGCGCGGCGAGCAGCAGGATATCGCCTGGGGCAGTCAGATCCGCTCTTATGTCTTTCATCCTTATTCACTGGTTAAGGATCATCGCACCGGGGCGGAGACAGGCAATGTGGAAGCGGTGATGAACGGGGAGCTCGACAACTTCATCAACGCCTACCTGCGGGACCAGGCCAGACGGAGCTGATGAATGTGGTGTTAAGTGATGCTAAAATATGGTTTTTACATTGTGGAGCCGTCTAAATGGGCATAAACTCCTAAGCGATCTGGAGGTGTGGTTTTTTGCCAAAAATCTTATTTGAGAACCAAGGCGGGGTTGGTTACATTACCATGAACCGCCCTGATGCTATGAACGCCTTGAATGAGGCTTTATTGGGCGAATTGCTTGAGGTTTTGCGCCATTGCGAGGGGAATCAGGATGTGCGGGTAGTGGTGCTGAAAGGCAATGGCCGGGCTTTTTGCGCCGGCGGGGATGTGCGCTGGATGCTGGCAAGCCAGACAGACCCTGCCTGGCCGGCTGGTATCCACGCCCTGGGCGGCCAGTTAAACCAGGTGATTATGCTGCTCCGTAATCTGACTCAACCGACGCTTGCCTCGGTGCACGGTTTTGCCATCGGAGCGGGCTTCAGTCTGGCCCTGGCCTGCGACTTGCGGTTGGCGGCGGCGGGGACAAAGTTTATCCAGGCTTATGCTAATGTCGGTTTGAGCCCGGACGGCGGCTCGACATACTTTTTAACCAAGCTGGTCGGTTCGGCGAAAGCATTGGAGCTGATTTACTCCGGGCGGACTGTGGAAGCGAAAGAAGCCCTGGCGCTGGGGCTGCTCAACGAAGTGACCGCTGCGGAAGATTTGGCTGAAAAAACGGCTCAGCTGGCCGGCCGGATGGCTAAGGGTCCGGCCGTTGCTTACAGCCAGGCGAAAAAACTGGTTTATGAAGCCCATCAGCGGGATCTGGCGGAACTGTTGGCGCTGGAACAGGAAGCTATTGTCACCACCACCTTAAGCCGCGATTTCCGGGAAGGATTAGCCGCTATTGCGGCCAAGAGAAAACCGGTGTTTGAGGGCCGTTAGTATGGTCATCAATAATTGGGGAGATAGCCGGATGAAAATACTGCTATTATGCGACCGAGAGAGCACCTCGTATAACGGCTGGGATTTGCGCTCCCAAGTCCAGCTGACGCTACAGGCCACGGGCGTCGATGTAGATACGGTGGTGTTGAATGGCGACGAAATAAAGCCCTGTCTGGGCTGTTATAAGTGTTGGGTTAAAACGCCGGGATTCTGCACCATGACGGACGACTGCGCCAACCTGGTTGGCAAACAGGAAATCCAAGCCGATCTGGTGATTTTCCTGGCTCAAATCACTTATGGCGGTTTTAGCTATGATCTTAAATCCTTTATTGATCGTTCCATTCCCAACCTCTCGCCCTATTTTGAGATTGTGCACGGCGATATGCGCCACGCCATGCGCTACGAGCGGTTTCCGGACCTGATTTCCATTGGCTATGGCGCCGCTAGCCCTGAGGAACGGCAAACATTTATTGATTTGGCGGAGCGCAATTTCTTGATCATGAGGCCGCAAAAGTATTTTGTCTTTACTTTGCCCAATGTTGCCGAGTCTTCTGGTGAGCTCTCCGACGGGTTCTCCGCTGGGCTCAACGACACTATGCAGGCTCTGAAGAATGTTTTATTGCGGGAGATGGAGCAATGAATAAGATAGTAGCCATTAATGGCAGTCCCAAGCTGAAATATAGCGCCTCTGGTATTTTGCTCAGCCAAGTGGCGGCGATCATGGGCATAGAGTTTCCTGTCTATCAGGCGACGAAGCTGGTTAACCAGGCAAACGATCCCGAAATGACGGCAATCATGTCTGATATTTTAACCGCAGACACCCTGCTGATTGCTTTTCCGCTGTATATTGACGCCCTGCCCGCCCCGCTGCTTAAGGTTTGCACGCTGCTGGAACAGGCCGCGGCTAATCCGGCCGGTAAAAAGCTGCCCAGGGTTTACGCGATCGCCAACTGCGGCTTTTATGAAGCGGAGAATAACCGGCTGGCCCTGGACATGCTGAAAAACTTCTGCCGGCGCTCCGGGCTGGGCTGGGGCTATGGCATTGGCATCGGCGCCGGGGGATCGGTGAGCTCGCAAAGCCCAAATACATTTGACGGTCCGCTGGCCAATGTGTACGCTGCTTTGAGTGAGCTGGTCAAAACAATGGCTAATCACAGTTCGCCGGGGCAGAATCTGTTTTTAACCCCGCAAATACCGCGCGCGGAATATCTGCAGGGAGCGAATAAGGCCTGGGAACAGGCGGCCGATAAATACGGCCAGCTGGCTTCAATCAGGGCCAGACCCCATGAGCAATGATTTTGCTTACTGAGAAGATTATTTTTGCAAATAACCGCTTGGCTGGGGCGGTTATTTGCTGTTTATGACTAACATAAAAATCTCGATGATAAAATCAGTTATTATGAAACAGAGATCGGGAAGAATATTAGTATGCAGGAATAAATAACCTTATGGAGAAAACTTGAAAAACGTTTGCAGGATTCAAAAAGGGGTAGGAGGTTATCTCGGTGGGGAAAATTGAGGGCATACATATACAAAATTATGGCCCATTAAAATCGATTAAGCTAGGTAAACTTTTTAGTGATCAAACAGGATCTCCGCTCGGTAACATGGTAACAATTATAGGCCCCAGCGGCGCCGGAAAAAGCTCAATGGCAGATGCTTTCGGCTTTATTGCCGACTGTCTTGATAAAGGCGTTGAAGAAGCTTGTGACCTCAACAATCGTGGCGGTTTCGATAATTTGGTGTCGCAAAGTTCAAAAGAACCAATAAAATTTGAGTTGTATTACCGTGAAACAAGCAACTCCAGACCAATAACCTATGAATTATCTGTTGCCCTCGATAAAAAGGAGAGACCTTTTGTGCAGGAAGAACGGTTGAGGCAAAGGGTTGAAAAACGTGGGCGACCGAAATCATTTTTACACCTGCAAAATGGCAAAGGCTATGCTTTTGAAGGAAGAGAAGGTTGGCAGGATGATGAAGGCATGGTATCCGGCAGCGGGAAAAAAGTGGACGTGTATCTTTCTGACAATAGAAAGCTTGGCATAGCAACATATGGTGCTATGAGCGAGTATGCTCGTATTGTGGACTTCATGAATTTCTTGAAAAGTTGGTATCTTTGTTATTTTTCACCTGATTCCGCCCGTCAAGTACAGCTTGTGGCGCCGCAGCCTTTTTTGGACAGAACGGGAGGCAATCTTAACAATGTTGCTCAGTATATGTATAGGGAAGATAAGTCGGGCTTTGAGAAAATATTAAAAGAGATTCAAACAAAACTTCCCGATATTACTAAAATTGAGCCGTCTAAAACTAACGATGGTCGAATGGTGTTACGTTTTTTAGAATCTGGTTTTTCGAAACCATTTTATTCGTCCAGGATGTCTGATGGGACGCTTAAATTATTTGCATATTACTTACTTTTGCACGAAAAAACTCCAAGACGGCTTGTTTTTATTGAAGAACCGGAAAATGGTTTGTATCACCATTACTTAACAGAATTAGCCGGTGAAATGAAAAGAAATGTCGGGAAAGGGTTTTCAAAACAACTATTTATCACTACCCATAGTCCTTTTTTTATAAATGCTTTAGCACCTGATGATGTATGGGTTCTAAATAAAGGTGAGGATGGATTTTCAACTCTTAAACGTACTTCAGATTATGATTATGTCCAAAACATGACAGAAGAAGAAGTTTTGCTGGGAGATTTATGGTACAGTAAATATTTCGGCTAGGAGGCAAGCAGCTTGTTTATACAGTTTTTAGTTGAAGATCAATCAGGTGAGAAGCTTATTGATGCTGTGCTGGCTAAGTTTAAACTTGAGAAGCCCCATATAACGATTGAATATCAGATAAAATCATATAAAGGAATTGGCGGTCTAAAAAAGGGGCCAGATGTGCAAAACATTAAATCTCAATATTTACTTACAGAGCTCCCCAAGCGAATGAGAGCCTTCAATAATACGTTGGGATACATGGAGAATGCCTCTCTTTTTATAGTCTTGGATAACGATACTCGGAACACGGATGATTTTAAAAATCAATTATCCACTGTAGCTAAACAAAACAAAGTCTCTATTGATCATGTCTTTTGTATTGCTGTTGAGGAAATGGAAGCCTGGCTGCTCGGCGATCGTCAAGCTATTAAAGACGCTTACCCAAGGTTACATAACCGTATTGATACAAAACATAGTAACTATAAACAAGATAGTATTTGTGGCACATGGGAATTACTGGCAGATATGCTTACGAAAAATGGGTTGAACGGGTTTAGGAAAGAACACCCCACAGCAATGGATGTTGGAAAATGCAAGGGCATATGGGCGGAAAAGATAGGAAAACATTTACGAATCAGAGAAAATGCTTCGCCGAGTTTCAATTATTTTATCAACGAATTAGATCAGAGAGTTTCCATATTATTGTAACAATTTGCTCTAACCGCAACTGTTTAAATGGCTGTCGACAAGATGGGTTTTTAAAACTCATTTTGCGGACAGCTCTTTTATATTGCAATTTTTCTTCACACCTTTTTTCGTTACCGGGGCAGGATTTATCGCATGAAACAAGAATATATTGGCTTGGTATGCCGTAATTTGGCGAGTTGCGGAGTAAATGGCGAGTGGAGTAAATGATTAGGGGTAAATGGCTAATTGACTAAATGAGTAAACGGCCGGCGCCGGAATAGGTTGAGTCAGCCGGGAGATGCTAATGGCATAATGCTGCGATGCGGGGATATGCCATGTTTTTCAAAAAAATAGTGGAATTCTTCTGGGTCACCGTTGGCGTGGCCCTTACTTCCCTAGGTCTTAACTTATTCCTGGTGCCCAACAAAATCGCCGCCGGCGGCGTTAGCGGCATTGCTATTATTCTGCATTACCTGATTGGTTCGCCGGTGGGTTTAACCATGCTGGCTCTGAATGTTCCGCTTTTTGTGGTGGGTATTTACCGGCTGGGGCTGACCTTTGGATTCCGGTCCCTATACGGTACCCTGAGCCTGTCCGCTTTGGTGGATTTTCTGGCCCCTTACCTGCCCACACCCACTGATAATTTGTTGCTGGCCGCTATTTTTGGCGGCGTGCTGACGGGCTTGGGGCTGGGGCTGGTTTTCCGGTTCCGGGGCACCACCGGCGGCACGGACTTGGCGGCGGCTGTGCTGCGCACCTATACCGGCGTTAATATCGGGCAGCTGCTGTTTCTGGTTGACGCCACGGTGGTGCTGGCGGCGGGGCTGCTGTTCCGGTCCTGGGAGTTGATGTTATACGCGCTGATCACTGTTTTTATTACGGCTTGGGTTATTGACCTGGTGCAGGAAGGTTTTAGTTACGCCAAAGCATTTTTTGTGATTTCCGACCGTTTCGAAGTTATCGCCGGGGAAATCATGCGGGAACTGGGCCGCGGCGCCACCGCCTTAAAGGGGCGCGGGCTGTATACCGGCTCCGATCGAGAGGTGCTGTTGACGGTAGTGAACCGGTCGGAGGTCAGCAGATTGAAGGAAATAATTTATGACGCCGATCCCGGGGCTTTTGTGATCCTGGCTGATGTGCGGGATGTCTTGGGCGAAGGTTTCAAAGACTGGAAGAAACAATGACTGAACGGAGGTTGGGCGATGGAAATACCGACAGAAACACTGGAACGCCTTAAGGATAAGGCCCGGGAGATCAGACGCCACATTATCACTATGGTGGGCGCGGCCGGTTCAGGCCACCCGGGCGGTTCCCTGTCCGCGGCGGATATCGTAACGGCTTTGTATTTTGCCGAGATGCGCATTGATCCCGAACGTCCCGACTGGCCCGAGCGGGACCGGTTCGTGCTGTCCAAAGGGCATGCTGCGCCGGTACTGTATGCCGCGCTGGCGGAAAGGGGCTATTTCCCGACGGCCGATCTGAACTCCCTGCGGCAGTTGGGCAGCCATCTGCAGGGGCATCCCGATATGCGTAAAGTGCCCGGGGTGGAGATGTCCACCGGCTCATTGGGGCAGGGGCTCTCGGCGGCCAACGGCATGGCCCTGGCCGGTAAACTGGACGGCCGGGACTACCGGGTGTTCGTGATGCTGGGGGACGGGGAAATTCAGGAAGGCCAGGTGTGGGAAGCCGCCATGGCCGCCGCCCATTACAAGCTGCATCGCGTGATTGCTTTTCTGGATTACAATGGCCTGCAGATTGACGGGCCCATCGCGGAAATTATGTCCCCCGGCTCGGTGGCCGATAAGTGGCGGGCCTTTGGCTGGGAGGTGCAGGAAATTGACGGTCACGATATGGCCGCTATCCTGACGGCGATATCCCGGGCCGGAGCAGTGCGGGACAAGCCGTCGATGATCGTAGCTCACACAGTCAAGGGCAAAGGCTGCTCTTTCATGGAGAACCAGGTGGGCTGGCACGGCGCGGCGCCCAAGCCGGAACAGGTGGAACAGGCGCTCAGGGAATTGGCGCCCGGGTCATGTTAACCGCAACCAGGAGGTTTAGATCAGGAGGTCTTGAGTATGAGTAAAAAAATTGCCACCCGGGAAGCCTACGGTGCGGCGCTGGTGGAATTGGGGCGGCTGAATCCCAACGTGGTGGTGTTGGACGCCGACCTGGCCAAATCCACTAAAACTATCGATTTCAGTAAAGAATTTCCCCAGCGGTTTTTCGATGTGGGCATTGCCGAGCAAAATATGATTGGCACCGCCGCGGGACTGGCTGCGGCGGGTAAAGTGCCATTTGCCAGTTCTTTCGCGGTGTTTGCCACCGGGCGGGTATATGACCAAATCCGTAACAGCGTCGCTTATCCCAGGCTGAACGTAAAGATTGCCGCTACTCACGCCGGGATCACCGTAGGCGAGGACGGCGCCTCCCACCAGATGGTGGAGGATATTGCCCTGATGCGGGTATTGCCTAATATGACGGTGCTGGTGCCGGCCGATGCGGTGGAAACCAGGGCGGCGGTGCTGGCGGCGGCGGAAATGGACGGGCCTGTCTATATCAGATTAGGCCGGGCCGGGGTACCGGTGCTGCATGATGAAAATACTTTCCGGTTTGTGCCGGGCCAGGCGGTGACCATGCGGGAAGGCGGCGATGTGGCCGTTATCGCCTGCGGTATTATGGTGACCGCGGCTCTGGAGGCGGCGGAACAACTGGCCGCCGAAGGCGTTTCGGTTCTGGTGCTGGATGTGCATACCGTTAAGCCCCTGGATGTGCGGGCGGTGGTGGAAGCGGCTCAACTCACCGGCGCGGTGGTTACAGCCGAGGAACACAGCATTATCGGCGGTTTGGGCGGCGCGGTGGCCGAAACGCTGGCCGAACACTATCCCGTGCCGGTGCGCCGGGTGGGCGTGGCGGACACTTTCGGCGAATCGGGCAAACCGGACGAATTACTGAAGAAATACGGATTGACGCCGGCCGAGATTAAGCTGGCCGTGCATGAAGTCCTCAAAAGAAAGCAGTAAACCATCACATGCCCGGATAAGCTTAAATGGATGGGGTATGGCTGACTGTCAATAGACTGTTGCCGCGCCCTGTTTTTTTGTTACTGCTTATGTGTTATTGTTCAGGGGTTATTTATTGATCCTTGCCGCAGAGTTTGCCGGGCGGCGGAAAAAATTCGATGCCAGTAAGGGGATAAG
>WQUS01000144.1 GCA_009781965.1 Bacillota bacterium
TTTTGTATTTATTGCGTTTATATTGTAAAAGAATAATAAATTTTGTAATAAATAAAAGGAGGTGATGTCCTGACTGGAGCGGCTGTCGGGTAATGATCCTGTTTGAAAATTAATTAAGGAGGTGTTTGTTGGTATGTCTGAGCAGCAACAACAGTGGTCTTCTTCACTTCCTGCGGCTATGATAGCTGTGGGCATCGCGTGTTTTACGTTTTTTGCTATATTTAATGGTAAGGTTGGAGCAGGAGCGGCGCCGTTGTTAGGCATCTGGCTTTTGGGTTGTTTTGTGGTGCAGCTTTGCGTCGGTATCATTGAGCTCAGAACAGGTAATCTTGCTGGCGGCAATATCTTTCTTTATTTTTCAGCTTTCGTTATGCTGGTAACCGGTTTAGAACTAATATTTTCGTATTTCGCCGGTGTGTATCACTGGCCAATTACCCCGGCGGACACATATGTTGACGGTTGGGCTTGGCTGGTCATAGCTATTGGTTTAACATCCTGGACCCCGGTCTTTTTTAAAGCGCCGGTAAGTTTGCTGATTGTAGTGGTAACCCTTGATGTAGCTTGCTTTTTGGTCGCTTTTTCAAAACTGGGCTCAATTAGTCAAACAGCATTAGCCGGCGACTTCCTGCTTATTTCCGGGATCTGCGCTTTGTATACGGCTTGTGGGATCACTTTAAACAGTAGTCTTGGCAAGAACATTATTCCTATGGGCTCAATTATGAAATAATATTAGGCAATAATATGTTAACGTAAGTTAATGGTCCGCCGGAGCGGGCAATAGTCTGGTTTTAATTTTTACAACTGCATAACTAACCCCAAAAATGAGGGCAAAGCCCTCATTTTTTGCTCGAGGGCAAGTTACTGTTTGCTTGTTACTGCTCGGAATCGAGCCGGCACGCAACACTATTAACCGTGCGCTCATGCTCTTCGAGAAATCGCTTACGGTTAATAGTGTTGCGTGCCTGGGCTATGAGTACTAACAAACACAGGGTATGACCAGTAATTAAGGCAAAGTTGTGTGATTACTTGAGCCTATAAGTTCGTTGATTTTAGCAATATAAAGGTGATAGAATTGTTTCGGGCTAATGAGCCTTGGGCTCGGCGCGCCACAAATGCCAAATAGGACGTGGGACGCCTAACGGGGGTGAAAAATGAACCGCAAACTGCTCTTTTATCGAATCAGCGCGTTTATCAGCGGCATGTCTGTGATGGCGGTGGAATTGGCCGCGTCGCGATTGCTGGCGCCTTATTTTTCCTCATCCATACTGGTCTGGTCGGTGATTATCGGCACCATCATGGCTTCCATGAGCCTGGGAAATTATTGCGGCGGCTGGCTGGCCGACCGGGCGGCGGGAAAGGGAACGGACGCTCCTATTTATACGCGGATCCTGATCGCCGGCGTTTGGATTGCCTGTATTCCCCTGGCGGGCAAATACGTTATCGCCGCCGTGTCCGGGATCGCCATTGTCATCGCCGGCAGCCAGCTCCTGGTTGTCGGCTCGCTGCTGGCCTGTCTGATTATTTTTGCCGCGCCCATGGTGCTGCTGGGCATGGTATCGCCGTTTCTGGTGCGGTTCGCTATTGACGCCGACGAGCAAAACCCCGGTCGGGCTACGGGCAGTATTTACGCTTGGGGCACCGTTGGCAGCATCATTGGCACCTTTCTGCCGTCCTTTGTGACGATTCCCCTCCTGGGCGTCAGCCGGACTTTTCTGCTGTTCGCGCTGCTGCTGGCCTTGCTGGTGCTGATCTACGGGAGCATGAAAAAAACGCGCTGGTGGCCGGGGGCCCTGGTCTCCGCTATTTGTCTGGCGCTTTTGCTTGTCCCGCAGCAGCCCCACTACGCCTTTTGGAAAAACAATATTGTTTACGAGGGCGAGTCGGTCTATAATTACCTGCAAGTTACCCAGGACGACCAATACCGCTATTTTTCCACCAATGTGATGTTCGGCGTGCAGTCCATGATTCCCCGGGAACTGCTGCGGGGCGAAAACGCCGGCATTGGTACGGACACTTACTTTCATGGTCTTTTGGGCGCCTGCGGCTTTTTGCCTGATTTCGCGGCCCACAAGCCCATTGACGCCCTTGTGCTGGGCCTGGGGGCGGGCACCTATCCTATCATGTTGCGGTATACCCTGCCCGGCTCCACCTGCGTCGGCGTAGAAATCGACCCGGCCATTGTCAAGCTGGCCGCCGACTATTTCGGTTTAACGGCACAGGATTGCGTCGCCGTAGTCGGCGACGGCCGGACTTATGTGCAGCGGGATAACAAAAAATACGACGTCATCGTTATTGACGCCTATCAGGATATCTCCATCCCGTTTTATATGGCCACCACCGAGTTTTTCGGGCTGTGCAAAGACCGGCTCAAGCCCGGTGGCGTGCTGGTCTGCAACATTAACATGAACACCAGGGAGAACGGCGCCGTGGTGAACGCCCTGACCGCTACGCTGCAATCCCGATTTAGCGCGGTTTACGCCTATAATGTCGGTACCAACACGCTGCTTTACGCGCCCACGGGAGGCGGCCTGGAGCTGTTCACGCAGAATGTGGCGCAAAGCGCAGCCAACCGGCCGCTGTACCAAATGCTGCGGGCCACTGGGAACGGCCTGACCCAGATTAGCGGCGACGGTCCCGTGCTTACCGACAACCGCGCGCCCACGGAGATACTGGCCGCGTCGGTGCTGCAGAACATGATCTCCGAACAGGACGCGGCGGTAAAGAGTCAGGTGGATGCTTACGGCGGCGGTCTAAGCGGCTGGCGCCAATACCTGACGGAGCTGATGAAATAACGGCTAGCCCCCGCCGCAGGCTATGCCGCCGTTAGCGCCGAGAAAATCCATTTCCCTATTGCCAACCTTGCCGATCGCCACATCGTATCCCCGGCGGAGCAACTCAAAATAGACAATATTCTCTATGATATGGCCGGTATCCAGATCGCGGAAACCGAGCAAGTAGTTGCGCAGACCAATATCCACAATATAGTATTTGCCAAGGGTGCGCAAATACTCTTTATACTGCTCATTTGATGCATATTTGTAGTATCGATGTTAAAAAAATTTTATTTTTGAAAAGTTAGTAACATGGTCGAGTCGTATATATTTCATTTTTTCCTTGCAAATTGAAATAACTTGGTTATAATAGTTGACGATATTTCAATTTATAGAAACATAGCGGCCATAGAGATTGCGAGGCGGGACCGAATAAACCAAAGAGATGGGAGTTGTACAATGATCGAGCCTGCAAAGGTTAGCAGAGCCGCGAGAAAGAATGAAGAAGCAAACCTGAAATTCCGGGCGTTTTTAAAAAACAACGTTGATAGCGAGGAATTGGACAAGCATTTTTTACAACTGCACAACGAACTGTTTGCCGGATATGACTGTTGCCAATGCAATAATTGCTGCCGGGAGTTTAGCGCCACCGTGCAAGAAAATGAGGTGGATGCGATAGCGGCGTTTCTCGGATTGTCCGGGCAAGAGTTTTCAGAAAAGTATCTTGTTCAGTCTATTTATGGTGAGCGCGAGCTTGCTGCTCCTTGTTGTTTCTTAAAAGAAAACGGCGCATGTGCGATTCAGGAATGTAAACCCGCAGAGTGTAAGGATTTTCCGCACACTGACAAGCCGGATAGGTTGGGAAGTTTGCTTGGTGTAGTGAGCTTTGCGGAAGTATGCCCGGTGGTTTTTGAGATACTTGAAAGACTCAAAAAGATTTATCGCAACAACCGCCACAATAGAAGGATATAGTACCATGGCAGTTATCACAGCTGCGGCGGGGGATGCTTAGCGGAAGGCTAAATAGTACGTGCAGGTCTTGCGATGCAAGACGGGAGCGGCAAGAACGGCGTGACAGAGAACGGCAAAACAACCGTACCCTTTATTGGCGCTCATCCTTCCACTTCCGTTAATTCCGCGTCGGTGTGTTCCTCCATATAGCGGATGATTTCATCCAACGAGCGCCGGGCGTGGGCGGCGTCGCCTGAGACAACGGCGATGCCGAGGGTTAGGGTTTGATGGATGTCTTGCGTATCCACTTCGGCAATTGATGCATTAAAGCGCTGCCTGGTTTTATCAATCAGGCTCCGGCAGACCTGCCGCTTGTCTTTCAGCGAGGTCGCGTAGGGGATATAAAAGGTCAGCTGCGCGGATAACGTGAACAGGTAACTCACTCCTTCCAGCTTTACTGATCAGTATTACGCCGTTTGCTGTATTTGCTGCCGGCGGGCTATTTCCTGCCGGCTGGGCAGCAGCAGGGCCAGCACAAGACCGATGATCGGGAAAAGCACCGCGGTCTCAAACACTGCCGGCAGACCCCAGTGGTCGGCCACCCAACCCAACAGAGTAGTACCCACTCCGCCCATGCCGATACCGAAGCCCAACATCAACCCCGAAGCTAAGCCCACATTATTGGGCAGCATTTCCTGTCCTAAAACTACCGTGACCGAGAAAGTGGAAACGACGGCAAAGCCAATCAGCGCCGCGATAACGGTAGGCCAAATACCGCCTAAATGAACAAACAGATATAGCAAAGGGATCAACAAAGCCATCGAAGTCATGATCACCGTTTTCAGTCCCCACCGATCGGCCGCCGGACCGCCGACTATGGTGCCCAAAGCGCCGGCAAACAAATACATGGAGGTGATGGCGGCGGCATATTTTTCGCTGTGGTGCAGATAGTGCATATAATATTGGGGCAAAAATGTGATTAAACCGAAATGCACAAAAGAGCGCATAATCACTACTATTACCAGCAGGATTACCGGAAATACATACCGGAATAGATTGATCTGTTTTGTGGTTGAAGCGGTTGGCGCCGCCTGCGCCGCCGGAGCGTCAGCCGGTTTGCCGGCGGACTTTGTTTCCCCCGCCGGGTTGGTGATCCGGTTCAGGGAAGTCCACAGCAGTACCGCCATGATCGTATTGAGTACTAAAAATCCCGCCGAGCCGTGCAAACCGGCCAGACCGAAGAAAAAAGTGGCCAGGATGGGACCGCTGGCCAGACCCAGATTGCCCCCCAGGGTAAACAAAGACATGCCGCTGGCTTTCTTTTCCCCGCTGGCCAAACGGGCATATTTGGAACCTTCGGGGTGGTAAGCCGCCACGCCCAGCCCGCTAATCAGCACTATCGGCAGCAACAGATGAAAGTTAGCGGCAAAACCGGTCAGGGCCATGCCCGCTCCCGCCACCAGGCAGCCTAAGGGAATCAGCCAGGCCATCCGGAAGCGATCGGTGAGGATGCCGAAAAGGGGCTGGATAATCGAAGAAGCTAAGTTGAAGGCCAATACGGTCATGCCGACCTGCAGTTGGCTTAAGGCAAACACGGGCATTAAAAAAGACAGCATCATGGGCAGCGCGCCCTGGTTGATGTCGGCCATAGCGTGACCAAATCCCAGCAGGGTCAGTATTTTTTTGTTCATGGGCATCGGTGTGGATCCTTCTCTCATTAAATATTGGCCAGTAGCAGTTGCCGGATATTTTCAATTGGTATTTTTCAGCGTTAACAATTAAAACCCTTTTAAAATTATTGATTGACAAGTAACATTTTTTGTTACTGGTCACACGTTACTGCTTTCGCATCAAGCCGGCCCGTAAAGTTATTAACCGTGCGCTCATACTCTTCGAGAAATCGCTTACGGTTAATAACT
>WQUS01000145.1 GCA_009781965.1 Bacillota bacterium
AAAAGGATGGGCGCCGATATCAAGATTGAAGGGCGCAGCGCAGTGGTAGACGGCATTGCCAAATTAACAGGCGCTCAAGTAAAAGCAACCGACCTGCGCGCCGGGGCAGCTTTAACCCTGGCCGGTTTGGTTGCAGAAGGTGAAACGGAAATTGAAGATGTTTATCATATTTTGCGTGGATATGACGGACTGGACCAAAAGCTGGCTTCCTTAGGAGCCAATATCCAATTGGTTGGAACAGAGTAGAAAATGGCAACGCAAGAATAAGAATGTAGTGTTAAACTCTACATGCCTGTACAATGTGATGCATGGGCGTAGAGTTGGACTCAATACGTTTCGCATGTTTGCCAATATTTTGATACTGTATGGTGTGGAATATATGTAGGAAGGGGCAGACTTTGTGTCTGCCCCTCTTTGTTGGGCTAAAGCGCCACTGGTCGCGTCGCACTCCGCGCTGACACCAAGATGTGTCAATGAATCAAAAGAAACAGTATGAAGCGAACGTGTTCCCTTATCTTTTTACTTCCCGTAATACGCCTTAATAAACAGCTCCTTCAGCTCCGATACCAGCGGAAGCCTAGGGTTCGCCGTTGTACACTGATCTTCAAACGCTTTGTCCGCCAAATAATCCACCCTACTTAGGAAGGCTTTTTCATCCACCTTGCAATCCTTTATGGTCATAGGAATATTGACCTCGGCAATTAACTTGCGCACAGCGTTGGCAAGGCTTTTCACCCCTTCTTCCGGGGTTTTGGCGGGCAAGCCTAGGTTGCGCGCAATTTCCTGATACTTTTCAGGCGCGATATAATACGAATACTTAGGGAAGGATACAAACTTTGTGGGCGTTACAACGCCATTATACTCAATTACCCAAGGCAGCAGTATCGCATTCGCGCGGCCATGGGGTATTTGAAATTCACCGCCAAGCTTGTGCGCCATTGAATGGTTAACACCTAAAAAGGCATTGGTAAATGCCATCCCCGCGATAGCGGAAGCATTGTGCATCTTCTCCCTGGCCTTTTCGTTCTTACCATCCCGATATGCCTGGGGCAAATACTCAAACACCATCTGAATGGCTTTCATGGCCAAAGCATCGGTATAATCAGAAGCCAAAATGGATACATACGCCTCAATGGCATGCGTCAACACATCAATGCCGGTATCTGCCGTAACCGATGGCGGCACCGTCATGACAAAATCGGGGTCAATGATTGCCACATCAGGGGTTAAGGAATAATCCGCCAAGGGATACTTAATATTATTTTCCTTATCCGTAATGACCGCAAAAGAAGTCACTTCGGAGCCGGTGCCGGAGGTCGTCGGGATGGCCACCATCTTGCACTTCCGTCCCAGGTTCGGTATCTTATAAGCGCGCTTACGAATATCCAGGAATTTTTGCGCCAAAGCGCTAAAGTCCACGTCCGGCTGCTCATAGTACAGCCACATGCCTTTGGCCGCGTCCATCGGTGAACCGCCGCCCAGCGCCAGTATCATATCCGGCTTAAACAGGTTAATGGCGGCTACACCCTTCTTAATTGTGTCAAATGAAGGGTCCGGCTCCACCTCGCTGAAAATTTCGCAATGCACATGATCCTTACGTTTGCGTAAATGATATAGTACCCGGTCTACATACCCCAACTTCACCATGGATTCATCCGTTACAATAAAAACACGAGAAATGTCCGGCATTTTTTCCAGGTACTGTACAGAGCCAAACTCGAAATATATTTTCTCGGGAACTTTAAACCACTGCATATTCACGCGACGCTTCGCCACCCTTTTTTTATTCAGCAGGTTGATTGCCGTCACATTAGACGTAGTGGAGTTGTTGCCGTAAGAGCCGCAGCCCAACGTTAATGAAGGCATATTGGTGTTGTATAAGTCACCGATTGCGCCATGGCTGGACGGGGAATTCACAATGACGCGCCCCGTTTTGCAGACCTTGGCAAATTGCTCAATCACCTTTTGATCGTTGGAATGAATGACGGAGGAATGGCCCAGGCCGCCCAGCAACACCATCTTTTCGGCCAGCTCAATGCCCTGCTTTGCATCCTTCGCTTTCAAAACAGCCAGCACCGGAGACAGCTTTTCCCGCGACAAGGGGAATTCATCCCCTACGCCGTCAATCTCGCAGCAGATAAGCTTAGTGTCCTTGGGAATATGTATCCCTGCCATTTCCGCAATCATATAAGGATACATGCCTACAATTTTGGGGTTTACCGCATCCTTCTGCGGGTCAATGACAATCGGTACCAGCTTTTCAATTTCGTCTTTTGTGGCAAAATAGCATTTATTGAGCTTCATGTACTCTACAACTTCGTTATAAATCGGCGCTTCAATGATAGCGGCCTGCTCGGAGGCACAGATCATGCCATTATCAAAAGACTTGGAAAGGATCAAATCGGTAACCGACTGCTTAATGTCCGCGGTCTTTTCAATAAAACAGGGTACATTGCCCGGGCCTACGCCCAAAGCCGGCTTACCGGTAGAATATGCGGCCCGTACCATTCCGGACCCGCCCGTCGCCAGTACCAAAGAAATATTGGGGTGGTTCATTAGCAGACTGGTAGCTTCCAAACTCGGGTTTTCTACCCATTGTATACAATGCTCAGGCGCGCCCGCCGCAAGAGCCGCGTCACGTACAATACGCGCCGCCTCCCGTGAACATTTCTGCGCAGAGGGATGAAACGCGAAAACAATCGGGTTTCTCGTCTTCGTAGAGATAATCGACTTAAACATTGTGGTGCTGGTAGGGTTGGTCACCGGGGTTACGCCCGCGATTACACCCACCGGCTCGGCAATTTCAAAATAATCTTCCTCTTCGTTTTCGTCGATAATCCCCACTGTTTTTTCGTATTTAATACTGTGGTAGATATATTCCGTGGCAAAAATATTTTTGGTAATTTTATCCTCATAGATGCCCCGGCCGGTTTCCTCTACTGCCGCTTTGGCCAAAACCATTTGGGCGGCATGCCCCGCCAATGACATTTGCTTAACGATCTCATCAATTTTTTCTTGACTATAGGACATGTAAGCTTCCAATGCCGTTAACGCATTCGACACCAAACGATCCACTTCCGCTTTTGCCTGCAGGCTAGCATCCGCCATCTTTTCCTCCTGGTCGGGTGTTTTCTTCTCTTTCATCTTTATGCCCTCCTTTTATATCGCTGCATTTTCAACATAATAAACTGTCTTTAGCGTCATGACATTGTTAAATAAATAACATATTTATGCGTGGGTATAGTATAGCATAGTATGTCGCAATTTGCAATCATTTTATTTTCCATAATACATCGTAATATATCATAATACAGCGTCATTGAGCACGTACGCGCCCTTACGCCCAGCCGTTTGCGGTCTACTTCCCCCACAAGGCAGTTTTCCTGGTTTCACGCCAAGGTTGGGCTAATTTGCGCGTTGGACGCGGCGTTTAAAGCGCATAAATAGAATAAATAAAAACGGTACCCCGCCGAAAGTGGCAAGGTACCGAAACTAAAAATCGTATCTTTACAATGAAAGATTGAGATTGTGGTGTTGTCTATCCCATAAACCAAAGCTGTCAGACTGTGCCATAAATACGTAGCAGTAAATGACTTGCCTGAATTCAATGTAATAAAACGAGATTCATCAATGCCATTAAAGTTATTCTTTGTAACGATTCCAATAATAGGGCCATTTGTGCCAGCTCTTATTGTATCACCAGCACTAAAGGCGTGCCCAGCGGAAACCAACCCATTTAACTTGGCATAAGCCGCGCTCGCATAGTTAATGCCATTATTAATTTAAGTAGTGGGGCTGACAGACGACGAAGTCAAAACCGGAAGATCATCTTGCGTTATATACTCAAATCTAAGTGATTCGCTTACCTGTTGTTTTGATTTCACTTTTGCATTTTTTGTAACAAACTTTGTGATGTTATTTTCTTTATCCTTGTTACCATCCAAGATCTGGACGACAACCTGATTTGACGGTATATCAACATACCAAGCGCCAATACTTAAATCAACGGCGCTGCCCGTAAGCGATTCGCATACTGAAAGCAAATCAGCCTCGGTGAATTTTACTTCTTTCAGTTTAACTTTCTTGTTGTTCTTTGATTGATCGCTGTTTTTTATGACTTTTTTAGAAATATTTCTGTTTGGATCTTTTGCTATATTGTCCAAAGAGCTGCTGCCGTCAATCAGCAATACGTTTACATTGCCCTCTGCGTCAATATACGCGCCGCCGTAGTCACTTAGATGAATTTGATTGTTCTGTAAAGAGGAATCTTCTTTGGCCACGCTTATGCCAAGTTCTTGAAGCACATTAGCTTGATTCAAACACAAAACATAAACATTTTCCGACGGCGCCGCAATAGCGCTTTCATCCAGCGTTACATCTGCAATATTAGGCGACGAGGTGGATTCATCCGCGAAAGCCCTTTGGGTGAACAGCAACGATGTAATCAAGAAAGCTAAAACAATAATTCTAAATCTTTTGAAAAACATCATTTGCAATCCCTCCGTGAATATTAATTTATGATAATAATATAACTTTATACCAGATTAAAGTATGTCGTTATTATATTTATTCAGTAACATTGATTGTTAACCAATCAAATTTAAACATATTATAACTATAGATATACAATATTGTCAATAGAATCCATTGTTTGTCTAAAATTATCCATAATGCGGCATCTTCGGCCACCATAGAGTTATACTCTATCACAAAGATAACCATTATGCATCACCATAGACTTGCACTCTACAACTCTATAAAATTCCATTCAATTTGTTTGTACAAACACTTCGCATTTATGATATAATAAATAACATCCTAAACCAAAGGAGTTTTCCCATTGAGCCGAATTATCGCCGTAGCCAACCAGAAGGGAGGCGTCGGAAAAACAACCACCACCATCAATTTATCCGCCTGCCTCGCGCAAGAGGGAAAACATGTCCTAACAGTGGATTGTGACCCTCAAGGCAATACTACAAGCGGCTTGGGGATTGATAAAAACAATGTGGACAAAACCGTTTACAACCTGCTGCTGCAGGAATGCCGGTTAGAAGAGGCAGTACTCAAAACCTGCGTACCCAATTTAAACCTTATCCCATCCAACATCAACCTGGCCGGTGCGGAGATCGAACTGATTGGCCAGGAACAACGGGAATACATCTTAAAGCGCATACTGCTCAACACCAAATACTTGTATGACTTCATCATCATTGACTGCCCCCCTTCCTTAAATATACTGACCATTAACGCGCTTACCGCGGCGGATTCGGTGCTGGTGCCTATCCAATGCGAGTATTTTGCGTTGGAAGGATTAAGCCAGCTTTTATATACCATAGACCTGGTACGGAACAACCTGAATAAAACACTGTCAATAGAGGGTGTGGTATTCACAATGTTTGATTCGCGCACAAATCTCTCCATGCAGGTAGTGGAAGAGGTCAAAAAACACTTGGGGAAGAACATATACCGGAGCATCATCCCGCGGAATGTACGCCTGAGTGAAGCG
>WQUS01000146.1 GCA_009781965.1 Bacillota bacterium
TGTTAGTACCCGTAGCCCAGGCCCGTAAAGTTATTAACCGTAAGCGATTTCTCGAAGAGTATGAGCGCACGGTTAATAACTTTACGGGCCGGCTCGATGCCCCACAGTAGCGCGCGACCAGGAACAACTGTTCACAAATATCTTTGTTTTTCAAGTAGGAATGTACACTTTCCTCCGGTAAGGTTATAATGTTTATAATCGGTAGTATACTTGAAAATAAAGGCAAGGATAAAAAAGGAGCAAAAAGGAGCTGGTTTAGGTGATAAGCAATCAAGGAGGTTTGGTTCAGGGATGAATACAATGAAAGTCTGGCTTTTAATGGGCGGCTTGACAGTGCTTCTGGTGGCGCTGGGCGGCGCTTTGTTCGGCAGATCGGGGGCGACGATGTTCCTTGTCATCGCTCTGGCGCTGAACTTTTTCAGTTATTTTTACAGTGACAAAATTGCTATTAAGATGACCGGATCCTACCCGGTTACTCAGTCCGAAGCGCCTGAGCTTTATGAAATTGTCGGCCGGCTTACCCAACGGGCCGGTATTCCCATGCCCAAGCTTTATATGACTCCGTCTCCCCAGCCCAATGCCTTTGCGACCGGACGGGACCCGAGTCATGCCGCAGTAGCGGTAACCGAGGGGATTATGCGTCTTTTAAACCGCACCGAGGTGGAAGGGGTGCTGGCTCATGAGTTGTCTCACGTCAAGAATCGTGATGTATTGGTGGGCAGCTTGGCGGCGACCTTGGCCGGCGCTATTACCATGATGGCCAACGCCTTCCGGTGGGCAGCCATATTCGGTATGGGCCGGGATGATAATGAAGGTGGCGGTGGTCTGATCGGCGGTTTGGCGATGGCTATCCTGGCGCCGCTGGCGGCGCTGCTGATTCAGATGGCTATCTCCCGCTCCCGGGAATACAAGGCCGACGCCGACGGCGCTCGCCTTATCGGTTCCGGCGAAGGGTTGGCCGGCGCGCTTTTAAAGCTGGAGTCGGCGGCCCAGCGTATTCCCATGCAAACTAACCCGGCTGCCTCGCACCTGTTTATCGTTAACCCGCTGTCCGGGCAGTCCTTTGCCCGGCTGTTCAGCACCCACCCGTCGACTGAGGAGCGGGTGGCCAGGCTGCGGGCTATGCGGGTATAAACAAATATGTATAAAATAAGGTTGGGGAAATATGACTTTAAAAAGAGAAGAAATAATTTTAGTGGCCGTAAAGTTATTTGAAAAAAAAGGTTACGCGGCGACAAGCGTGCAGGATATAGCAAATGAATTAGGTTTTACCAAAGCCGCTTTATATTATTACATTGAAAGCAAAGAAGAAATTCTTTGGGCTATTTTCGATCGGACTATGTCCACGGCGGAGAAGCGGATGCAGGAATTGATGAAAAAAAAGATGGATCCGGTGAGCCGGTTAAAACAAATTATTGTCAATCATGTGCGGAACAACCAGGACGAAATACCCTATATGAGAATTTTTTTTTCCGAAAAGTCTCAGCTTCCTCCGGACAAGTTAAAAAAAATTACGGAACGCGAACGGCGTTATGTGGATATTATCGCCGCTGTCATTCGCGAAGGCGCGGCACAGGGGAAATTAAAACCCATTGCCCCGGCTATTGTTAGTCATGGTATTTTAGGGATGTGCAACTGGATGTATCATTGGTTTAATCCGGCCGGCGATCTTAAACCGGAACAGGTGGCTGAGATTTACATAAATATCATGATGTCCGGTTTATGTAAAGAGTGATCATTTAAGTAACATATTCTTACCTTTCGGCGGTAGAATATAGCCTTTTGCAGGTCAGGGGGTTTAAAAACCGGGTTGATTATGCTATATTATTTACTAACCGGTTAATAGAAACAAGATTCCTCCTTCCCAAACATGCAACGTCAGCTTGCCGACCGGTGAAAAAATTTTACGGGGAGGACGAGCAGATTGACGGCGACCGGATACTGGAATCCCAGAACCGAGTTAATGTCTCGGCCGGATTTACAAAAACTGCAGCTAAAAAAACTACAGCACATTGTTCACTGGGCCTATACAAACAGCGATTTGTGGCAAGCCAAGCTGGACGGGGCCGGTGTGAGACCGGAGCACATTAAAAAGTTAGCGGATCTTGAATTACTACCTTTTTTAACCAAACAGGAGCTCCTGCAAGCCCAAATTGAACAGCCGCTGTTTGGCAAATTCCTGACCATACCGCCGCAAAAGGCGGTGCGCTATCATCAAACCTCCGGTACTTCCGGGAAGACGCCGTTAAGAATCTTGGATGGCTGGAAGGACTGGGAGTGGGTTTCCGAAGTTTGGTGTTACGGGTTGTATGGTTTTGGGGTCCGGGAAACGGATATTGTTTATCTGGCCTACGGTTACGGGAATTTCATTGGCTTTTGGGCTGCCCATTACGCCTCCGAAAAAATTGGCGCGCTGACTATCCCCAGCGGCAGTATGACCAGCAGGGAGCGGATTGAAAAAATTATGGAGCTGGGCGCCACAGTACTTGTTTGTACGCCCACTTATGCCATCCGGCTTGCGCAAGTAGGCGCCGAAATGGGCATCGACTTAGCGAAGGACTCAAAAATCAGGTTGTTGATCCACGCGGGAGAACCGGGGGCTAATATCCCAAGCACTAAAAAAATGCTGGAAGATGCTTGGGGCGCAAAAGCGGGCGATTTCCCCGGCATGTCGGAGACCGGCGGTTCAACGGCTTATGAATGCGCGGCCCAGTGCGGTGGGATCCATATCCCGGAAGACCATTATATTCAAGAGGTAATTGATCCCCAAACAACCCAAAGCTTAGGTTACGGGCAAAAGAGCGAACTGGTATTGACAATGTTCGGCCGGGCGTCACTGCCGATGATCCGCTACCGGACAGGTGATCTGGTCGAAAGGGCGCCAAGCAGTTTCTGCAGCTGCGGCCGGACCTTTGACTTATATAAAGGCGGTATTTTGGGTCGGGCAGACGATATGAAACTGATTAAAGGGGTTAATATTTTCCCTTCCGCTGTGGAAGACATCATAAGGGAATTTAATGATATTGACGAGTTTCAAATTATTCTCTATACCGAAAAGGCTATCGATCAAATCAAAGTGCAGGTGGAACCGCTGCCCGGCTGTGACCGCTCAGGTTACCAAAACCTGCAAAAAGCCGTCTCGGAACGGTTATATCGAGCTCACCGCTTAACCTTTGGGGTCGAAATAGTGGAACCAGGCAGTCTGCCTAAATTTGAATTAAAGGCAAGAAGACTGCAGGATCTGCGCCGGCATTAAAAATATTATCCGTAAAATATTAGTCAAGGGGGGGCAACAATGTTAAGTTACCTGGAAAATCCGCGGGAGATAGAAGCTAAGGTCAGTCAGACGTACGCCTTGCTGAAAGAATTGTGTCAGGTAGATGATTTTCCCGCCATCAGCTATAACGCCAGACGGGCGCTGGGGGTCATCTGGCAGGTAGCCAATCACCTGGAAATACAGTTTGAACAAATTTATGATGACTAGGTTTAATTTTGCCGGTTACCTAATTAACCGGTTAGTTATAAGCCCCGAAACGGATAAAAATAATCAGCAAGGGAGGAATAAGTTTGCGATTACCGGAGTTTGCATATTTGGCGCCGGAAGATTTACAGGAAGCAATAAATCTCATCGGCAAGTATAAGAATCAATATGCGATCCTTGCCGGCGGCACAGATTTAATGATCAAGATGAAACAAAGGCTGCGGAATGCGCCTTATGTAATTAGTTTGGATCAAATAGCGCCTTTGAAAACGATCCGGGAAGAAGCCAGCCGGATTATTATCGGCCCCATGAATACCCTGGATGAGATCATTAACTCGCCAATAATTAAGGCCAAACTGCCTGCTTTGAGGCAGGCGGCCTGGAAAGTGGGTTCCCCGCTTCTGCGCGCGGTGGCGACTATTGGCGGTAATATCTGCCTGAATACAAGATGCCGGTTTTATAATCAGTCTGATTTTTGGCGTTTGTCCCGGGAAAAGTGTTTTAAAGCCGGCGGGCATATTTGTCATGTCGCCAACAAAATGGCGGTTTGCTATTCCGGCTTTGTGGCGGATACCGTACCGGCGCTGATTGCTTATAATGCCATTATTACACTGGCCGGGGCCGGCGGCACAAGGAAACTGCCCCTGGCGGACTTTTACACGGGCGATGGCCGTAGGCCGAATCAAATCCAAAGAGGGAGCAACGAGATTTTAACTGAAATTGAAATTCCGGTGCCTGGGGATGACGAAAAAACTGTTTATTGTAAATATCGGGTGCGCGAATCAATTGATTTCCCTGTGGTCGGGGCGGCGGTGACGGTGAAAAAAGATGCCAGGCAACAGTGCCTGGATGCGCGCATCATCTTAATTGGCGTCGGGTCCGCGCCACTGGAAGCAAAACTGGCCCGGGACAAGATGGTGGGCCGGTCATTAGACGCCGACTTGATAGCCGAGGTTGCCGCAACGGCAGCTGCCGAAATCCACCCGGTAAAAACAGACCTGGTGGCGCCAAGTTATAAACGCAAAATTGCCCGGGTTGTGGTTGCGGAAGCATTACGTGCAGCGGGGGAGGCGTGATGGCCATAATGAAAAAGACAATTAAGCTTGTTGTTAACGGTGAAACAAGAGAGATAGCCGTCGAAGTGAACCAAACTTTGTTGGAAGTATTGCGTGAGGATTTGGGCTTGACCGGCACAAAAAAGGGTTGTAATCAGGGAGAATGCGGAGCCTGCACGGTGTTGCTGGACGGGAAGCCGGTCAGTTCCTGTTTGGTTTTGGCGGTCAAGGCGGACTGCAAGTCGGTGATGACCATCGAAGGGGTGGCCAAGAACGGTCATTTGGACCAGATTCAGGAAACTTTTAATGAAAAGGGCGCTATTCAATGCGGTTTCTGTACTCCGGGCATGATCCTGACGACGAAAAACCTGCTGGACGAAAATCCGGCTCCGTCAACGGACGAAATAAAAGAAGCTATCGCGGGCAATATCTGCCGTTGCACCGGGTATGTGCAAATTATAGAAGCCATTACGGCGCTGGCGAAAGCAAAAAACGCCCAGGGGGGTGCTTAGTTTGGACAACTATCAAACCAACTATCGGGTTGTCGGGAAAGGACTGCCCAGGATTGACGGACCGGCCAAGGCTACGGGCAAGGCCATTTATACCGTCGATGTAAATTTGCCCGGGATGCTGCACGGTAAAATGCTCCGGAGCCCCTATCCCCACGCCAGGATTATAAGTATTGACACCAGCGCCGCGGAGAAGCTGCCGGGGGTGAAGTTGATTATGACCGGACAGGATGTCCGGGAGGTCAGGTACGCCTTTGTGGATACGCCCCGTTATCCGGCGGATGAACAGCCCCTGGCGGTGGATAAGGTTTGCTATATCGGTGATGAAGTGGCGGCGGTGGCGGCGGTCAGCGAGGCCGTGGCGGAAAAGGCCTTGTCTTTGATTAAGGTGGACTATGAAATACTCCCCGGGGTTTTTGAGGCTGAAGAAGCGATGAAG
>WQUS01000147.1 GCA_009781965.1 Bacillota bacterium
GCCAGTTCGGCCGGGGCAAAATGAGCGATGTTTTCCAGCACCCGGGGTTTTTGTTCCGCCGCGGTGTGCACATCCAAACGTTCGCTGTACAGCCGGACTCCGTACACTGATGCCACTTCCGCGGCAAAATCGCTCAGACTCTTGCCGTGCACCGCCACCATTTCCGCCGCTAATAAGCCGGCCAAAACACCGTCTTTCTCCGGGATGTGACCCTTAATTGACAGGCCGCCGCTCTCCTCGCCCCCCAGCACACAGCCCTTTTCCAACAGGTTTTGGCCGATATATTTGAAGCCCACGGCGGTCTCATAAACCGCCTGGCCGTGCTGAGCGGCAATGCGATCCAGCATGTGGGTAGTGGCCACCGTGCGGGTTACCGGTCCCGTCAGCCCTTTGACGGTAATCAGATGATGATACAAAAGGGGAAGAAACTGGTTCGGGGTAATATACACCCCGCCGGCATCGATAATCCCAAAGCGATCGGCGTCGCCGTCCAGGGCCAGACCCAGCTGAGCCCCTTCGTCCTTAACCAGCCGGCTGGCGCTCTCCAGCAATTTAGCGGTAGGCTCCGGCAGACTGCCCCCAAACAAGGGATCGCGGTTACAGCGGTGTTCATACACCAGACTGCCGGCCTGCCTCAGCAATACCTCCGGATAGCCCATGCCGCTGCCGTGCATGGCGTCCACCACAATGGTCAACTTAGCCCGGCCCAGGGCCTCCATGTCCACCAACTGCTCGAGGTGCGCGAAATAAGCGGGCCGGGGATCAATATACACCCGTTCGGCGACAGCCGCAGGATCGACAGCCAGTTCCGAGGCCATCTCCAGGTCGGCCCCAAATACCAAATCCGGCGCTTTAACCAGCCGCAGAACATTCTCCTCAATAGCCTGAGTGATCTGGGGCAGCGCCGGCCCGGCGTATTCGGGAATAAATTTAAATCCGTTATATTCCGGCGGGTTGTGGCTGGCCGTGAGCATCACCGCCCCGGCAGTCTCATGTTCCCGGACGGCAAAGGCTGTGGCCGGCGTAGGCAGAGGCGACCCGGCCAGGTAAACTTTAATCCCGTTACCGACAAACACATCGGCCACCACATTGGCAAACCGATCCGAAAGAAAACGGTTGTCATAACCCACCACAATACCCAAATGGCCCATGCCCTTGTGGTTCAGATAATCAGCCACCGCCTGAGCAACAATCCGCACATTGGCGAAAATAAAGTCGTCGGCAATAATGCCCCGCCAACCGTCTGTGCCGAATTTTATTTCCTTCAACCGCCAAACACCTCCAGACCATTATTTTTCCAAGAGCACAGCTCTTTATGTACCGGTGGAGCAAAGCAATCCGGTCAAGTAATCGCGAAAGGGCTGCTCCAGATCGGAACGTTCCAGGGCGAATTCCACCGTCGCCTTCAGATAGCCCAGTTTGTCGCCCACATCATAACGAATGCCGTCAAAGTTCAGCCCGTACATGTCTTTTTGCCTGGCCAATTCCTTTAAGGCGTCGGTCAGCTGAATCTCTCCCCCGGCCCCCGGTTCGGTATGGGACAAAATATTGAAAATTTCCGGTTCAATAATATAGCGGCCCATAATGGCCAGACGGGACGGAGCGGCGTCCGGGGCCGGTTTTTCCACCAGATCGCGGATCCGGCACACCTTTTCCCGCACCGGTTCGGCATCCAGAATCCCGTATTTGTTAACCTCTGTCTGAGGCACCTCTTTAACGCCGATAATAGTGGCTTGCACTTCCTCATAGAGATCAATCATCTGTTTCAGGCAAGGGACCGGGCTGCGCACAATATCGTCCCCCAACAGCACCGCAAAAGGCTCGCCGCCCACAAAACGACGGGCGCAATAGACGGCGTGCCCCAATCCGTTGGGGACGCCCTGACGCACATAATGTATTTCCGCCATCGCCCCGGTTTCCTCCACAATCTGCAGCAGATCAAGCTTACCCTTGCCCCGCAGGTGGTCTTCCAGGGAGACGAACCGGTCGAAGTGATCTTCGATGGCCTTTTTGTAGCGGCTGGTCACAATCAAAATATCTTCAATGCCCGAGCAGATTGCTTCTTCAATGATATACTGGATCGTCGGCTTATCAACAATAGGGAGCATTTCTTTAGGGACAGCCTTGGTAGCCGGCAGGAATCGCACTCCCAGCCCGGCAGCCGGGATAACCGCTTTCTTAATCCGCATCAGATCACATCCCCCTTTATATTGAGTTATATCAAATATTTAATGATCTATATTCAATACAAGCCAATCAATCCCTTTTCAGCAAATAAAAAACGTTGCTGTTTATGCGTTACTGCTTTCGCATCGAGCGGTACGCAAAACCGTTAACCGTGCGCTCATACTCTTCGAGAAATCGCTTACGGTTAACGGTTTTGCGTACCTGGCTTTGTGGATCAACCAACACTGAACAGTAACAAAAAACGGTCCTACATTTTCGAGGACCGTTGCTTGTACTCTTTCGGCAGATCGGATCGCATGCGCGCCCGGCCGGTCCGGCCCAGCACCCCGACCCGGTTAGCCAGGTAAATAACCGCCACCGCCAGAATAACCAGCAGGACCAACGCCTGATCACTGGTAATTAAATTAATCACCACCGCATTCAAACCCAAAAAAGCGCTGAGACCGTAAATAACCAGCACTGTTTGCCTGTGATTCAGCCCCATGGCCATCAATTGATGGTGCAGGTGGTGTTTATCCGGCTGGAAGATGGGCCGGCGCTGGTAGCAGCGTCTGAAAATGGCAAAAAAAGTATCCAGCAAAGGAACGCCCAAAATCACCAGGGGAATAATCACCGATACCGCCGCGGCGCTTTTGGTGAGACTCATAATCGCCAGCACCGCCAGGGTAAAGCCCAGGAACATAGAGCCGGTATCGCCCAGGAAAATCTTCGCCGGATGGAAGTTAAAACGCAAAAATCCAGCCACCGCGGCTACCAGGGTCAGAGCCAGCATAATCATTTCGGTCATGCCGCCGTGCCCGGCGCCGAACTGAGTCCAGGTTACGGCGGCAATGGTCAGCGCGGCAATACAGGAGACGCCGCCGGCCAAGCCGTCCAAACCGTCAATCAGGTTAACGGCGTTAGTCACCGCCACAATCCAAAAAACCGTCAGCGGAATAGCCAACCAGCCTAAAAGAATAATTTGACCGTTTAACGGATTAGTTACATAGTAAACCTGAATGCCAAATTTTACTACCACCAGGGCGGCCAGAATCTGCCCCACCAGCTTAACCACCGCCGGCAAGCCGTAAATATCATCCGCCATGCCCACAAATAAAATGGCCGTAGCGCCAGCCAACAGGCTCAATACTTGGGGGGTCAACTGGCGGAATACAAGCACCGCCACCACAAAAGCCGCATAAACAGCCAGCCCGCCCATCCGCGGCATGGTCCCGCTATGCACCTTGCGCTGATCGGGATAATCAAGCGCCCCTACTTTTACAGCCAGCTTACGGACCGGGGGAGTCAACAAAAAGCCCAGCACCAAAGCCAGTACCGGAGCCGCCAGGTAGTATGCCAAAGGTAATCCCTCTAATCTGCCATGTTTTGTGTTTTTCGCACAACCTGCTGCGCCCGGCTGTTCAGCGCGGGGTGAACAAGGCTGAAAGTCAAAATACCATCGCTATTTTATCATTCCCAGGCACAGTTGTACAAAGGCCAAATATCGGCAATATTCGCCCGATATGATAAAATAGCTGGTAATTTCGACGGGTAGGCCTGAAAAACTGCGGGACAAGCCTTTTTCCCTGTTTTTTAATGCCTTATCGGTCCACAATGGCAAAGAGCAGTTCGGCCTCCGCCGCCAGCTCGCCGTCCACCGTAGCCATTGCCTTACCTTTGCCCAAAGTACTGCGCATCTGCACCAGCTCGACTTCCATGCGCAGCACGTCCCCCGGCGTCACCTGGCGTTTAAAGCGGGCTTTGTCGATGCCGGCAAAAAGAACCAGTTTTTTCCCCGCTAATTCCGGCATACTTAAAACAGCAACCGCACCCACCTGGGCCATGGCCTCAATAATCAATACCCCGGGCATGACGGGCCGGCCGGGGAAATGACCCTGAAAAAAATGCTCATTAATGGTAACGCTTTTAGTCCCCACCGCCTTTACTCCCGGCGTCACTTCCTCAATCCGATCCACCAGCAAAAAAGGATAACGGTGGGGAATAACATCCATAATCCCATTAATATCCAACCCGTTCATCTGATCGTCTCCTGTCTTTCGCTACATCTTCTTCTCCAGTATGGCACGAACAATTTCCGCCGGCCGACGGGCGGCCATCCTCAGTTCATCCAGCAGGGGGGCTATTTGCGCCGCCAGTTTTTCCCGGTCGCTAAGGCAGGTTTCAGCCATTGCCGCCAGCGGGGCGGAACGGAGCTGCTCCGGCGTTCCCGCCGGGGTCAGGCCGATGCGCCGCAGAAACCGTTCTACCTTGGGATCATAAACAATACCCAAAGGCGGCGTCCCCATCACCGCGGCAAAGATCAAGGCATGCAGGCGCATGCCCAGCAGCAGGTCCAGGTTCGCCACCAGAGACACCATTTGCACTACGGTTAATGGTTCGCCAATAATCACCCGTTTTTCCCGCATCAGGGCGGCGACTTCCCGGGCGGCGCTCACGTCCGGCGGGCGCTGCATGGGCACAAACACCACTGCCCGCCCCGCCCGAACCAGCAAATCCAAGGCGCCGGCCAACTGAGCGGCCCAATCAGCCGGCGGCGCAGGCAAGGAACGCACCGCCACACCCACCAGCAAGCTGCCAGGCGTAATGTCATGCTGTTTCAGAACCCTTGCCCCGACTGCCCGGTCTATAGCCGCCGGATCCAGACCCAGTACCGGATCGGCCGTCACTTCCGGCGCCCGGCGCACCCCCATGGCCAGCAGATCGGCCGCTGATTCTTCGTCCCGCACGGTAACCGCCCGCACGCCCCGGGTGGTCAATCCGGTCAGCCTCCTCCCCCAGCCGGCGTTAACCGGCCCAATCCCCTGGGAGTAATAGAGTACCGGCCGGCGGAGCAGACGGGCCAGCCAGATAATCCCCAAGTAATAAAGCAAGCTGCGCGGCCCGGTAACATCCTGCAGCAAGCTGCCGCCCCCGCTAATCAGCAGCCGGGAATCCCTGAGGGCGCCAGCCACCGCGCCCATATTCCAGCGGTCCACCGCCGTCACCCCGTATTCCCGGGCGGTAGCGGTTGGATCGTTGGACAGCACGGTAATCTCTATATCCGGCACAACCTGGCGCAAAGATTGCAAGATACTGAATAACACCGCTTCGTCGCCCAGATTGTTAAAGCCGTAATAACCGGAAAGCACTACTTTTTTGTTCATTCCGCCCTGCTCCTATTATTTCCGCCTTCAGACAGAAAACAAACTTAACCCGAGTTTCGCAGTTAGCGAGACAAGCATGTCTCAAACCATTGCAATATAAGGGTTTTTGAGCACCCTATGCGTATATACAAAACCTGCAATAG
>WQUS01000148.1 GCA_009781965.1 Bacillota bacterium
GTTAAAGATACGGTGAAACTGGCCGGTCCGGATCAACTGGTGCGGGAAACCTTGCCCCGGGAAAGGTTGTGGCAGGGGCAGAATCCCCCGGTTTTTGCTTTGCCCGTCTTGCTGGAAGCACACCGGGCCGCCGAACGTGACGGTTTTGAGGGCACTGACGACGCCTCTTTGGTGGAGCGTCTGGGCCGCCCGGTTAAACTGGTGCCCGGTGATTACGCCAATATTAAAATTACTACCCCTGACGATATTCCCCTGGCTGAAAAACTTTGGGATTTCCTGTTTTGAGGTGTTTGACAATGAAGATCGGGATTGGCTATGACGTGCACAGGCTTGTGGAAGGCCGGTTACTGCTGCTGGGCGGCGTAGAAATTCCCTACCGCTTGGGACTGGACGGTCATTCCGACGCCGATGTCTTGGTTCATGCCGTGATGGACGCCTTACTGGGGGCGGCCGGAGCAGGAGATATCGGTATGTTTTTTCCGGATAGCGACCCCCGTTACCGGGGTGTTTCCAGCCTGTTGCTGCTGCGTCAAGTGATTGAGCATCTGCACGGACTTGGCTGGTCGGTGGGCAATGTGGATACCGTGATTGTGGCTCAAGCGCCCAAGCTGGCAACCTACCGGGAGCAGATGCGGCAAAATCTGGCCCGGGAGATGGGGGTGGATATCCGGCAGGTGAGCGTAAAGGCCACCACTACCGAGGGGCTGGGCTTTGCCGGCCGGGGTGAAGGCATCGCCGCCCAGGCTGTCGCGATAATTCAAAAAGATATGCTATAATAGGGGTTGATAAAATCAGCGCTTAAAAGATGCTTAAATAAACATATACTTATACAAGGAGAGAACTGTATTGAGCGAGGTTAAAGTCAGATTTGCCCCCAGTCCCACCGGACCTCTACATATTGGCGGCGCGCGTTCCGCCTTGTTTAATTGGCTGTATGCCCGCCGTTACCACGGTAAATTTGTGGTGCGCATTGAGGATACCGATCTGGAACGTTCCTCCCGGGAATCAGAGGAAAACATCTTATCATCCCTGCGCTGGCTGGGCCTTGACTGGGATGAGGGCATTGCCGCGGGCGGGCCGGCCGGTCCCTATCGCCAGACCGAAAGGCTGGCTCTATATAGCCAGTATGCTGAGGAACTGCTGGAAAGCGGCTGGGCCTACCGGTGTTACTGCAGCGAAGAAGAATTGGCCGCTCAGCGGGAAGCTCAGTTGGCCGCCGGTGAGATGGTGGGCTACAATGGCCAGTGCCGCAATTTGTCCGAGGCTGAGTGTCAACAGCTGGAAAATGAGGGCCGCAAACCGGTGGTGCGTTTCCGGGTGCCGGAGGGTAAAGTGCTGACTGTGCGCGATCAAGTGCGCGGCGATGTCAGTTTTGACTGTCACGGGATCGGAGACTTTATTATTGTTAAATCGGACGGTATTCCCACTTATAATTTTGCTGTGGCGGTGGACGATCATACCATGGGGATAACCCATGTCATCCGGGCCGAAGAGCATCTTTCCAATACCCCGTTGCAGATCCTGCTATTTGAGGCGCTGGGCTGGCCTGTGCCTGAATTTGCCCATATCTCACTGATTCTGGGCAAAGACCGCGCCAAAATGAGCAAGCGTCACGGCGCCACTTCCATCCAGCAGTATCGGGACCTTGGCTACCTGCCGGAAGCGATGGTCAACTTCCTGGCTTTGCTGGGCTGGTCTCCGGGCGCCGAGGAAGAGGTTTTTACCCTGGACCAGGTGCAGGAAAAATTTTCTTTGGACCGGGTGGCTAAAAGCCCGGCAGTGTTCGACCTGGATAAATTAAACTGGCTGAACGGCCATTATATCAAACACAGTCCGGTGGAAAGGATTGCCGACTTGGCCGTGCCCTACCTGCGGCAGGCCGGCTATCTGCCGGAAACAGTAGACGAGAGTTTAATGGCCAAGGTGCGTCTGGTAACCATAGCGGTCCGGGAATATTTGGACTATCTGTCCCAGATCGCCGACCATGCCGGAGTGTTCTTTACGGACCCGGGCTATGATGATCCGGAAGCTCAGGCCGTGCTGAGCGGGGAGCAGGTCCCGGCTGTTTTTGCCGCTCTGCGGGAGCAACTTACCGGCGCCGCTGCTCTGGACGAGGACCGGGCCAGGGCGCTGCTGAAACAGTTGCCCAAGGAACTGGGCCTGGGGGGTAAGCTGGTCTACCAACCTCTGCGGGTTGGTTTGACCGGTAAAACCAAGGGGCCGGAATTGTATCATTTGCTGCCTGCCCTGGGTCCCGCCAAAGTGATTGAGCGGTTGGAGAAGGCCCTGGGCAGCGCCATTTAGTACTGTGTGTTACTGTTCGGCATCGAGCGGCACGCCAAACCGTTTAGTCTCGAGGTTCGAAGTTCGAGGTTCGAAGTTCGATTTAAAGCTATTGGGCAGTGAGTTTACTGTTCCGTTATTGTTCAGCATCGAGCGGCACGCCAAACCGTTAACCGTGCGCTCATGCTCTCCGAGAAATCGCTTACGGTTAACGGTTTGGCGTACCAATCCGGGAGGGATTGATTTGCTGTTCGGCCGTCTCCGCAAAGAGATCAAGGCTGTTTTTGAACGGGATCCGGCGGCCAGGTCGGTGCTGGAAGTGCTGCTTTGTTATCCCGGCCTGCATGCGATATTGCTGCACCGGGCGGCCCATTTTTTTTACCGGCGCCGGTTTTTTTTGCTGGCCCGGCTGATTTCCCAGTTTTCACGGCTGGTGACCCAAATTGAAATTCATCCCGGCGCCCGGTTAGGCGAGGGGTTGTTTATTGACCACGGCGCCGGGGTGGTGATTGGTGAGACCACTGAGATCGGCGATAACGTGACTATTTATCAGGGGGTGACCCTGGGGGGAACCGGCAAGGAAAAGGGTAAACGCCATCCCACCATTGGCGATAACGTAGTGATTAGCGCCGGAGCTAAAATCCTCGGTTCATTTACCGTGGGCGATAACAGTAAGATCGGCGCCGGATCGGTGGTGCTTAAACCGGTGCCCCCCAATAGCACGGTGGTAGGCGTGCCCGGCAAGATCATTATGACGGACGGCGAAAAGATAACCCCCTCCGGCGCAGGATCACTTATTGATTTGCGGCACGATCTGCTGCCTGATCCGGTTGCCGAGGCGATGTACGGTCTGCAAAAAAACATTGAGGCGCTGGAGAAACGTCTGCAGGAGTTGGAAAAAAATCCGGGCCCTCCTGACGGGGAACAATAAAGACAATAAAGGGGATAGGAAATGCTCATCTATAATACCCAAACCGGCGGGAAAGAAAAGCTGGTGACTAGGGAACCGGGCAAGGTGGCCATATATGTTTGCGGTCCCACCACCTATAACTATATCCACCTGGGCAACGCCAGGCCGGTGGTGTTCTTTGATACCGTGCGTCGGTATTTCAAATATAAAGGCTATGAAGTACTGTATGTGCAGAACTTTACCGATGTGGACGATAAAATAATCAACCGGGCCAGGGAAGAGAAGGAAGAACCTTTGGCCTTGGCGGCGCGTTACATAAAAGAGTATTTCCGGGACGCCGACGCCCTGAACGTGATGCGGGCCGACATTCACCCCCTGGTGTCGGAGCACATCGGGGAAATTGTTGACCTGGTGCGTACCCTGGTGGATAAAGGCTACGCTTATGCTGTTGACGGTGATGTGTACTATGATGTGCGCAGCTTTGCCGGTTACGGCAATCTGTCCGGCCGCTCCCTGGAGGACATGCGGGCCGGGGCCCGGGTGGATGTGGACGAACGGAAGCATTATCCCATGGACTTTGCCCTGTGGAAAGCAGCTAAACCGGGGGAACCGGCCTGGGACACTCCCTGGGGGAAAGGGCGGCCGGGCTGGCACATTGAATGCTCGGCGATGTCGCTGAAATATCTGGGCGCCAATTTTGACATTCACGGCGGCGGCTTTGATTTGATTTTTCCCCATCATGAAAACGAAAGGGCTCAGTCCGAAGCCGCCACCGGCCAGCCCTTTGTCCGCTACTGGATGCATAACGGTTTTATTACTATTGCTCAGGAAAAGATGAGCAAATCGCTGGGCAACTTTTTTCTGGTCCGGGAAATCCTTGACCAGTTCAAGCCCGAAGTAGTCAGATTTTATCTGCTCAGCGCCCATTACCGCAGCCTGCTGGACTTTGACGATGACAAGCTGGCGGCCGCCGGCAAAGGCCTGGAACGGCTGAAGAACAGCCTGCGCTTGCTGGACGAAGCTTTGGCGGGCGGTGACCCGGATATCGCCGTGGCGCCCGAGGCCTGGCTGTCCGGACGGCTGGACGAGCTGCGCACTCAATTTGAAGCCGCGATGGATGATGACTTCAACACCGCTTTGGCCACGGGCATAATGTTTGATTTGGCCAGGGATGTGAACAGTTTTTTGCAGGGGGAAAAGGCCAACAGCCCCGCCGGTTTGGCGGCGCTCAAGAAAGCCAGAACCTTATTTTTTGACTTTAACGGCGTGCTGGGCTTTTTAAAGACAGACGGCCAGGGCAAAATTTTATTGGCGCCGCCGGAGGGGGAAGATGAGTCCCTGGTGGAAGAACTGGTGCGGATGATTATTCAAATCAGACAGGAGGCCCGCCAGAACAAGGATTGGGCCGCCGCCGACCGGATTCGCGATCAGTTAAAAGAGCTCGGTATTGTGCTTGAGGACACTTCCTCCGGAGTCCGGTGGAAGAAAGGGACGTAATGTTCGGACGGACAGGAAAGATCGGCAACCCCATAGAACTGCCTTCGGTGGTCTTGGCCTATATCGGCGATGCGGTATATGAACTGGCGGTGCGTGAATATCTGATTAGCTGCGGTCTGGTCAATGTGAATAAGCTGCACCGGGAAGCGGTTCGCCACGTGTGCGCCTCCAGTCAGGCCAGCCTTTTTCACGCTTTGGAGGACCGTCTCACCCCGATGGAGCAGGCGGTCATCCGCCGGGGACGCAACGCCAAATCAGGCCACGCGCCGCGGGGCAATAACGTGATTGCCTACCGGGAAAGCACCGGTTTTGAAAGCCTGGTGGGCTATCTCTATTTAAAACAGGAATGGAGCCGGTTGGAGGAAATTATTAGCCTGGCCCGGCGGTTTATCGAAGAAGAACTTCAATAAACCGTGTAAGGAACCGGCGACCGGCGTAAGCGGAGGAATGATCATGGGCGAAACAACCCTGCGGGTGGAACTGCTGCGCGGCACGGAAAACCCCGAAGAACAGGTGGCCCTGGCGGCCAAGTTATGCTATTCGGCGGCTGGTATCGAGGAATTGCGCCGGGGAGTGTCCGAACAGGACCAGACCTTCTTTGTGACCAAGTTGACCGACATGGGTCACCTGTCTCCCATTGAACACGCCAGTTTTACTTTTGGCGTCGAAGGAGTCTCCCGCAGCCTGCTGGCTCAGATTACCAGGCACCGGATTGCCAGTTTCAGCGTTAAATCCCAGCGCTACGTGGGCGAAGGCAGCG
>WQUS01000149.1 GCA_009781965.1 Bacillota bacterium
CCGAGCGCAAAGTATATACCGAGGATGTGCGGATGGTGGTTTTGCCCGGCAGCGAAGGCGAATTTGGCGTCCTGCCCGACCATGCGGCCCTGGTCAGCGCCTTGCGCATTGGCGTGATTAGGATTCATAACGAGGGTAAAGTAACTAAAATTGCGGTCAGCGGCGGCTTTGTGGAAGTGCGCGACAGCAAAGTTACCGTGCTGGCCAACTCCGCCGAGCGTCAGGATCAGATTAACCTGGAACGGGCCGAAGCAGCCAAAGAGCGGGCCGAACAGCGTCTGGCCACCCACGGTCCCGATCTGGATACAATCCGCGCCGAAGCGGCGCTCAAACGGGCCATCAACCGGATTAAAGCCGTAGGCTAAACTCGAGGTTCGAGGTTCGAAGTTCGAGGTTCGGGCGTTAATCGGACTAGGGTCTTAATTTAAAACTTAAGAGCAGATTGTAAAACAAAAAACAAACAGCAGCTTTCTCTTTGAGAAAGCTGCTGTTTGTTTTTAAAGTCTAGAAATGGGTAAATTAGGTAATAATATTTTTTCTTCATGCATATATCTATGCGTGAGAACAGCTTGGTTAACCAAAGGAGGCGGTAAAATGCGCCGGATCTTTTTTGTGCTTTTATTACTGGGCGGCTTGTTTATGTTCGGCTTGCCTCACATTGTCAATCAAACGGCCAATCGGTCCGCCGAACCGCCGGCCCATTCGCCCCAGGCCAATTCGGCCAAGCCTGAACAGCCGGTCAAGGATGGTGCGGTCACGGTGCGGCTTTACAGGCATGCCACCGGTACCATTGAAACAATACCGCTGGACGATTATGTCACCGGGGTGGTGGCAGCCGAGATGCCGGCGGAGTTCCCGGTTGAGGCGCTGAAAGCCCAAGCGGTGGCGGCCCGGACGTACATTGTCAAGCGCATGCTGGCGGGGGGCCTAAGCAACAACATCCATCCCGGCGCCGATACCTGCGACGATCCGGCCCACGCTCAGGCCTGGCTGCCTGCCGAAACTTTAAAAGAACGCTGGGGCTTGCTTAAATATTACCGGTATTATTACAAAATTCGTGTGGCGGTGGACGATACCTCCGGTGTGATCATCACCTATCAAGGCCAGCCCATTGATCCGGTTTTTCACTCTTCCTGCGGCGGCCATACCGAAAACTCCGAAGACGTATGGAAATTTGCGGTGCCTTATCTCCGGGGAGTAGTATGTCCTTATGATCAGCCGTCCGAACTTGTTTGTCGCGTCACTATGCCCCTGGGCGAAGTGGAAAAGGCCCTGGGGGTTAATTTAAGCACTGCCGTTAGCAGCGGGGCAAACGGATTGTTCCAGGTCGTAAATACTACTGCTTCCGGCCGCCCCAAAACACTGCTGGTTTCCGACAAGCGTATGGCCGCCGTGGACCTGCGGCAAAAGCTGGGCTTACGCTCCACTAATTTTACCGCCCGGCTGGACCACGGTGAGATTACCTTTACCACCGTTGGCTACGGCCACGGCGTCGGCATGTGCCAGTACGGCGCTAAAGGTTTGGCGGAGCATGGCCAAAATTATGCGCAAATAATTAAACACTATTACACGGGAGTAGAAATTAGCAAATTATGACAAAGGCAGATTGTTTGCATGATCATAATCCGCAACGGCTAAAATAAAGTAAGCCCATAAAAAAATTACTGGGAAAACATGGAGGTGTTTTTTGTGTGGCCCTTTGCAGACAGGCTTAGAGAAAAGAACGCGCTGGAAAAATATCGCCGCTGGTTAAGACGTTGGCTGCTTGACGGTCACCGGGAGCCGGTCCCCGATAAGTTTTCCCGGTTCCCCAAAGGTCTTTTTCAGGACCAGTTTTGTGAATAGTCTGAAAGCATTTCTCCCATCCCCCCGCATATAATGTTATATGTTTTTTGCTAAATGCCCGGGGAGGTTAAGAGATGCAGGAGTACATTCAAAAGCGGGTACTGGAAATATGTGCTTACATTTTGGAAACCCAGTCCACCGTCCGGCAGGCGGCCGTAGTGTTCGGCGTCAGTAAAAGCACCGTGCATAAGGATATGACCGAGAGACTGCCTTCGTTAAACAAGGCGCTGGCCGCTCAGGTGCGCAAGGTCCTGGAATATAATAAGTCCGAAAGGCACCTGCGCGGCGGGGAAGCCACCCGCCGGAAACATCGCCAGAAATAATAAATTTAAAAAGTGTAGAGGAATTTGTCCAAATCTGTAGAAATTATACCAAGCCTATGTTCAGTTATCAAATTAACTAAAAGGGGACAAGTTCAGATGTTCCGTTTGCATACCGATATCGGCATTGACTTGGGTACGGCAAATGTCCTGGTGTTTGTCAAGGGCCGGGGGATCGTGCTTAGAGAACCGACAGTAGTGGCAATGGACAAAAATTCGCGCAAAGTAATTGCCGTGGGTGACGAAGCCAGGCGCATGCTGGGACGTACTCCGGGTAACATTGTGGCCACCCGTCCTTTGCGTGACGGCGTAATTGCCGATTACGACGTTACGGAAAAAATGCTGCGTTACTTCATTTCCAAGGTTATTGGCAAACGTTTGTTATTCCGGCCGCGGGTGATGGTTTGTATTCCCTCCGGCGTCACGGGGGTAGAGGAGAGAGCCGTTAAGCAAGCAGCCGTACAATCCGGCGCCAGCCAGGCCTACGTGATTGAAGAAGCGTTGGCCGCGGCTTTGGGAGCGGGATTGGATATCTCTCAGCCCGGCGGTACCATGGTCGTGGACATTGGCGGCGGGACCACCGATATAGCCGTACTGTCCCTGGGCGGGATTGTGCAAAGTCTTTCTTTGCGGGTGGGCGGCGATAAGTTTGACGAAGCGATCATTAAATACGTCCGGCGTCAGTTCAGCTTGGCGATTGGCGAACGCACGGCGGAAGAAATCAAAATTGAAGTGGCCGACGCTTTGCCCAGCGGTGATCGTCAGCCACTTTCCATGCTGGTGCGCGGCCGGGATTTAGTGGAAGGTCTGCCCAAAGAAATTGTTATTACCAGCGAAAATGTGTATCAGGCGATAAAAGAACACCTGCAATCAATAGTGGGCGCGGTAAAAGAAGTGCTGGAGCAAACCCCTCCGGAGCTGGCCGCCGATATTGTGGACAAAGGGATCGTGTTAACCGGCGGCGGAGCAATGCTGCGCGGTTTTGACAAGCTTCTGTCAATGGAAACCGGGCTTAACGTCTTTCAGGCCGAGGATCCGCTCTCCTGTGTGGCCGTGGGTACGGGCCGGGCGCTGACCATGTTGCACGTACTGAATGCCCAACAAAAAAGAAAGATGATCCGGAAGGCCATCAAACAAAAGGTATTCGCCGGTTGAATAAAGTGGCTAAATATAGTCCCTCCGGTTCATGTTCATACGGCCATAAAAAATTCTTGCCACAGCGGTGGCTTTATTTTCTTTTTTTGTACCTAATAATCATATTTTGCTCTCAGGTTCTCAAGTACAGCCTCGGCATCTACAACCTCACCGTTTGCCATCTGTTTCTCGGCAACCGCCAACATTCGCTAGACATCAATAGCTATTGAAAGAACAGGATCTTCAGACAGCAGTATCCTTTGCAATATTGCTCATTTTACAGTACATTATTAAGTAGGTTAACTAAATTGCCTGCCGAAGTACATTTCATAGTTTTACACATTCGGCCTTTGCCGCGGGAACTTTTTTATCCGCAACAGTGTCTAAGAAACATCCGCAAAGGCCAGAGGCATAAGGGGGATTAATCCCTTTGGATCAAATAAAGCTTCTGGTAGATAAAGCGAAAAAGGGTGACCCTGAAGCCTTTGAACAGTTGGTAATTACCTATCAGGATCGGGTTTACCGGTTGTGTTACCAACTGACCGGCAATTACGCCGACGCGCAGGACTTATCCCAAAACGTTTTTATCAAGGCTTACCGTGCCCTGCCTAACTTTCGCAACGAAGCTGATTTAGGCACTTGGCTGCACCGCATCACGGTAAACCTTTTTATTAACGAAAAGCGGAAAAGAAAGCCTGATGTCTATCTGGACAGTCCGGTACAAACGGATGAAGGCTCGATGTCCCGGCTGGCGGTTTCCAACGATGCCGGTCCCGAGGAGATTTACGAACAAAAAGAGTTCCATAATCTGGTGCGCTCCGCTCTGGAGGAGTTATCCCCGGAGCACAGAACCGTGTTGGTGTTAAGGGAGATTGAAGGCTACTCATACGATGAAATAGCGGCGATGCTGAATTGCTCGTTAGGCACAATTAAGTCCCGGATTAACCGGGGACGTCAATCTTTAAAAGCAAAGATCATCCAGCTGGCCAACTGATAAAAGATAGTATTTGACGGCCGGCTTGGCGCAAAACAGGAGGGAGGTGGGGAAAAGTGAACTGCAGCCAAGTAAAACAAAATATACCGCCATGGCTGGACGGGGAATTGGCAGCCGGCGAGGCGGCAGTGATTGCCTCCCACATTGCGGATTGCCCGGACTGCGGTCATGAAGCAGCCTTCTGGCAAGAAGTAAACGCTGCGTTAAAAGCAGACTTCTGTGCTGTCACAGCGCCGCCCGAACTGGCCGGTAAAGTTATGGCCCAATTAAACGGCCGGCAGAGAAATGTCTTAAGCAGTGTGCTGTCCGGATGGAAACGCAATCTGGCGGTAGCGGCGGCTTTCCTGCTCATAGCAGTTGGTTCGGTAAGCGCCTATCTGTATAGCGGCGGCGGTGATCACGTAGCCATAGATCCAAATGTTAAACCGAACGTGCATGTGGTGACGCCAAATGTAGGTCCTGATGTAGATCCTAATGTAGGGCCAAACGCAGATTCTCAACATGACCCCGCCAATAACGCTGCTCAAAAAGATAATGAGCCAGGTGTAACACCGGCGCAGCCCGGACCGGAAAATAAGCCGGACAATAAACCGGATGGCGTAACGAACAATAACGATAACGGGCCTAAGGTGAACGTCAATACCAATCAGCCGGATCAGCAGGCCCCGGTGCAGCCTAACCAAGGGCCACAGCCGGATCAAGGCGTTAACAGCCAGCCAATCGAGCCTGCCCAGCCCAACGCGGCAAGCGCTTTGGCCCTGGGAGCAGAAACAGGCGATGAATATGCGTTTTTAAGCGTCAGGCAGGATCGTTTTGCCGAAAATACTCTCATCCGGGTTAAAGTGGCCAACATGGATACGGCCTACAAACAGGCGATGGTTTTCATTAACAGCTGCGGCGCCCAGTCCGAAGTGCTGGACAGCGAAATCATTCCGAGCAGCAGCCAGGAAACCTTAAAAATAACGGTTGACAGCAGCCGGTCGGAAAACCTGAAAAAAGCTTTCATTAATAATCTGGGCACGGTAATCACTACAAGCACCCAGAAAGATGATTTGAACAGCAGATATAATGAAAAGGTGGAGCGGTACCGCTCGCTGCAAGAGAAGCTGCAAACG
>WQUS01000150.1 GCA_009781965.1 Bacillota bacterium
GGCCAGAGCTACGGCCACCTGTACCGCGCTATAGGCGTCGTTGCATTGCCCGATGTCAAGAATGCGCGGGAAAGGCCCGATTTGGCCGATGTCCAGGTCGTTGAAGCGGAATTTGCCGCAAGCCAGGGTCAACACTATGGTATCAGCCGGGGTTTGCTTAACGAAATCAGTGTAATAGCTGCGCCCCGGCTGGGCGCCGTCGCATCCGCCCACGAGGAAGAAATGCTTGATGGCGCCCGCTTTTACCGCGTCAATAATCGTTCCGGCGTTGTCAAGGATCGCTTGCCGGCCGAAGCCGGTCATGGTGCTCGTGCCGCCGTTAAGGCCGGTAAACTGCTGATCTTCCGCAAAACCACCCAGGGCGATGGCATGGTCGATCAATGCGGTAAAATCCTTGTGCCCGTTGGCGTCAGCCTCAATGTGTTTGGCTTCGGGATACTGCACCACCGAAGTGGTATAAACACGGTTGGCATAAGCGTCTCTGGGCGGCATAATGCAGTTGGTTGTCCACAAAATCGGCGCCGGCAGATCTTTAAACTCGCTTTGCTGATTCTGCCAGGCCGTGCCATAGTGCCCTTTAAACTGCGGATGCTTTTTCAACTCGGGGTAGGCGTGAGCAGGCAGCATTTCGCCGTGGGTGTACACATCTACGCCTTTGCCGTCGGTTTGCTCCAGCAGCATCTGCAAGTCGTGCAGGTCATGGCCGGTTACGACGATAAACGGGCCTTTTTCAACCTTAAAGGATACGGATGTCGGCACGGGATGCCCATAAGTCTCCGTATTGGCTTCATCCAGCAAAGCCATGCATTTCAGATTGACGCCGCCAAATTCCATTAACAGGCCCAGCCATTCCTCCACTGTGTGCGAGTCGGCTAAAGCGGCCATGCCTTTGACAAACCAGTGGTCCACTTCCGGGCTGCGCTTGCCTAAAACCCGGGCGTGGTGGGCGTAAGCCGCCATGCCCCGCAGTCCGAACAGTAGGGTGGAGCGCAGCGAGATAACGTCCTTATCCCCATGAAACAAATCTTCCGGCCGGATGACCTCGCCGCCGCCAAGCTTCTCCCGCTCCGCCTTGACTTTGCCGGCCAGAGCCGCCACTTTCGCGGTATCAAAGTTAACATTGGTGATGGTGGTAAACAAGCCGTCCTCAATCAGATCAATTGCTTGCACGCTGTCCGCGTTTTTGCCGCGCATGGCCTGGGCCAGAGCAATCATCTCGCAGGTTAAAACATCCTGCTCATGGGCGGTATCCGGTTTTTTCCCGCAAACGCCGGCCACCGTACAGCCGGTCCCTTTGGCAGTTTGCTGGCACTGAAAACAGAACATTTTTTCATCACTCATAATTTTGTCCTCCTTATTTTCATTGTCCGTAGTTTTTCCCCTGAACAGGGTTTTAATGGCTTTAAACATCACTAAATCCTCCCCTGGTTTTCACCGCGATCCACCGCGAGCAATTGAAGTCTGAAGGTGAAATCTGTGCCGTACTGTTACTCCAGGGTTTTGCCGTCAACGGAAATTGTCGCTACTTGCCAGGGAATCATTTTGCCGCTGTTTAGCAGCGCGGTTTTTACCGCCTCTTCAATACCGCCGCAGCAAGGAACCTCCATGCGGACGACAGTCACCGACTTAATATTGTTGTTTTTGATTATGGCGCTTAACTTTTCGCTGTAATCCTCGTTGTCCAGCTTGGGGCAGCCGATGACGGTGACTTTGTTGCGCATGTAATCGTGGTGAAAGTTGCCGTAAGCGTAAGCGGCGCAGTCGGCGGATACCAGCAGGTTGGCGTTGTTAAAGAAAGGCGCGTCCACCGGAGTCAGTTTAATTTGTACCGGCCACTGATTTAACTGTGATTGATTTGACGGCGCCGGGACGTCGGTTGCCGGAACCGCAGCCGGCGTTGCCGCTTCTTCCCGCTGAATAGCCCTCACGCTGCTCCCCGGACAGCCGCAGGCCAGGTTTTCCGGTTCTTGATGGGCCATAACGCTGCTTCCCTGACAGCCGCAGGCCAGGTTTTCCGGTTCTTGATGGGCCATATTTTTCTTCACCTCCGTTTCGTTGAATGCAAGAGCCTCTCTTTCTTCAAATGAAATGGCGTCGGTGGGACAAGCGGGCAAACAGTTGCCCAGCCCGTCACAGTAATCATCCCGCAGCAGTTCCGCTTTGCCGGCAACCAGGCCAATAGCGCCTTCCTGACAGGCATCTATGCACAGCCCGCAGCCGTTACACTTTTCTTTATCAATTTTAATGATCTGCCTGATCATGATGGAACCCTCCCTTGACTTTCTGTTATGAGTATACTAAACTCTAAATGATAAATATGTGGTTATAACCACGAAATCGAAGAAAGTTTGTGGCCCATGGAAAAATATTTTGCGGTGCTAAAACAGGTTGAACTGTTCAAGGCCATTGCGCCCGCCGATTTGGAAGCCATGCTCAAATGCCTGGACCCGGAGATAAAGACCGTCGTTAAAAACGAGGCGGTCCTGCTGACGGGCGACAAGCCCCGGTTCGTGGGGATCGTGCTTGCCGGCCAGTTCCATATTATCCGGGACGACTATGACGGGAACAGCTCGCTGATTGCGGTCGCTTCCCCCGGTGAAATTTTTGCGGAAGCCCTTTGCTGCGCCGGGGTAAAAGAGAGTCCGATCACGGTGATCGCCAGCGACAAAGCTGCGGTTATATTGCTCAAATTTGATCGTATTTTGCATACTTGCTCGCAGGCATGCGCCTTTCACCAAAAGTTGATTGAAAATATGCTGAACATTGTCGCCAATAAAAATTTGTTCCTGCAAAGCCGCATGGAGATCATGATGATCAGATCAATCCGGGCTAAGGTGCTGCGTTATTTGGAAGCCTTTGTACCCAAACAGGGGCGGCGCATCGTTATTCCCCTGAACCGGGAGGAACTGGCTAATTATCTTTCTGTGGAGCGCAGCGCCTTGTCCCATGAGCTGGCAAAAATGAAAAGAGACGGTTTAATCGACTATAAAAAGAATACCTTTGTCTTAAAATAGAATAAAATTGATCTTTTCCTTGCCAGGAGCGGTGTTAAGGTGTATAATATTTGTGCGGCACAGCTTAGTTTGATTGACTTTAAGCATGTGAATAGAAAGTAAAAAGAAAACCGCGTAATAGCGGCTTTTTTGAGTCTGGAGAGATGGCCGAGTAGGTCGAAGGCGGTCGCCTGCTAAGCGATTATACGGGCTAAAACTCGTATCAAGGGTTCGAATCCCTTTCTCTCCGCCAAACGTCCCATATCCGAACCTTACGCCAACACATCTGTGGGCGGGGATTCGGCTATGGGAATATTTTTTTTGCCATAGCCATTACCCCCACCGGCAAGTGCTTGCTTGGATCAAGCCCCAATAATGCGGCAACTTCATTAGAATCAAGAGAAACCAAAAAACGCGTTTGGATATTAAGTTCGTCGGCCAACAAATATTGATGCTCGCTCATTGCTCCTACTGCGTGCCAGGCCCAGTTCATGTTGCCTTTCGGCACATTATCTTTGTCGATGACATAGATCCAAACAGCAGACGCATTTTGGCCTTCGTTCACCTGGTCGAGGATATTGATGTCGGTGACCTTTTCAAAATCATTAGTCCGCCAAGAAAACTTGCGCACCCCGCTTGGCTGGGCGAGATATAATGATACATAAGGCTCTGTTCCAAAGGCTAACGGAATGACAAAGCCTGTGCCGTCGCGATTTTTTCCCGTAGCCGCCCACCCCAACAGCTGTAAAGCGTCCTCGCTTATTGCTTTCCCGGTGAAGTTTGCGGGCTCTGTTGAATTACGCCGCTCAAATGATTGTATCAATGTTGAATCATCATGCAATTCGTTGCTGCCGAGTTTTTTGAGCGCTCCCGGTGCTAACCGCGGAGTACTTGTCAAGTGGAGGAAAATAGCCGTACCCCAACCTCCCGCCGCTAACAGGATGCTGATGACCAAAAGAATCGGAAGGATTGTTCTTTTCCCGCCTGCTTTTTCTTTAGTTTCCATAAGTGCCCCCCATTATTGATTTTGATAACAATTGAAACCAGTGTGGTATAAATTTTTTACTTTTTATTATCGGAGTTTAACAGGGGAAATATCCTGTCTGCCGTTAAGAAATTGTTCAATGAGAAAGGAATAGCTACGGATTAAGTAAAACAACTGAAGTCTGTGGGCGGGGATTCGGCTATGGGAATATTTTTTTGCCCGTTGTATAAACATCATTAGAAGAAAATTGGCGCAAAATGTATTAAAAATATATGAAACGACAAAAAATCAATGAGCAGCAACAAGAAATGTTTTCTATTGACGTTGTATATGCTTTGCAATATAATTCTAGGCAAGGAGTTGAAGTGGCATGAAAACCTCGAACTATAATATCCGTATAGATCCGGTTATTAAAACAAAAGCCGAGAAGACGTTTGCCGCATTTGGGCTTAATCTGAGCGAAGCTATCAATGTATTTTTGCACAAAGCTATCATGGAGCATGGTTTTCCTTTCGATGTGCGCGAACCAAAACCCAATGTAGAACTGCGTATGGCCATGGAGGAAACTGAACAAATATTAAAAGAGTATACTGAAGGAATGCGTAAACCGAAGCCATTTACCAATGCACATGACATGATACAGGAAATCCTTTCTGAGGAAGATGAAGTTTGATGTATGCAGTTGACCGCTCGGTTAAATCTTTTCGCCGTAGCGTCCGTTTGGTAGCGAAGCGTGGGTATGACATGGCTAAGTTAGAACAAACGATTATGTTGCTGGCGAGCGGTGGCCTATTACCGCCCATTTATCGTGACCATCCACTCAGAGGAAATTATCAAGGTTACCGCGAGTGCCATGTCGGAGGTGTAGGTGACTGGGTGCTGATTTACAAGAAACTTGACGATAAGCTTATCCTTGTTTTGACCGCGACGGGTACGCATATGGATTTGTTTGAGTAGATATGTCTATTATGCATTGTCTGGGTGCGGTTTGGGCGTAAATTCCCAAAGTAAGTTCCACAGCAGTATAGATGTTGATTTTACTATGAAAAATCGGTGGAATCTAATATAGGTTTGGGCGGTTTACGGTTTGGCCGGCTATTGACTTAGACTGCGCCCTTTGTTAAAATAGTACTTACGATTCAGCGAATAAAAGTTTAAGTGCCTGTGGCTCAATTGGATAGAGCATCTGACTACGGATCAGAAGGTTGGGGGTTCGAGTCCCTCCAGGCACGCCAGTAAGTTTTGCAGCGACAGCAGCTCGAAAAGCCGGTTGCGTCGCTGTTGTGTATTTCAAAAGCATACGGGCGCCCGTAGCTCAGAGGATAGAGCAGCGGTTTCCTAAACCGCGTGTCGGAGGTTCGAGTCCTTTCGGGCGCACCAAATATACATAATCCGGATCAATCATGGCAGGGGCAGGTGGTTCCAGTTCATGAGCGGTGCGGATTTTTGCTATCTATGTTTTGTATATTATATTTTATATATTTTGGCTGGATTTCCCGCTGGCGACATTAGAGCCGAAACGAGAATATTGGTATCAAGAACAACGCGGAGCGATTTCATGAACTCACTCCGCGTACTTTCCTTGTTGCACGCGTTTTGGCGATTTCAGCGTTGATTTCTTCCAGTGTCAGTTTATCGGTGCCGTTTTGCACTGAGTTTTGCCATATCCGTTCGGAGGCTGCCATTGCCTCAGCCATTAGGCTACCCTTAGGATCATTTTCCGGATAGAGAGCGATTTCAAAGGGGATTTTTTTCTGCCTGACTGCCTGACGCACAAAAATGGTAATTGCTGTGGTCAGATTCATTCCTAGCGAACTAAAAACCTGATCGGCCTCTTCTTTTAGACGGCGATCAATTCGGATGCTCAGATTTGTTGTTTCAGACATTATCATCACTCCAATCAATCATATCATATTGCAATATTAGTGCTATGTCAATTTATTGCACGAAAATGCTTGTGCATTTGAAATGTTTCTTGGTTGCTTTTCACGCGTTACTGTTTGGCATCATCCGGCACAAAACCATAAACCGTGCGCTCATGCTCTCCGAGAAATCGCTTACGGTTAACGGTTTTGCGTACCGTTTTCACTTTGAGGATCAGCAAACACTGCATAGTTTCGAACCTCGAACTCCGAACTTCGAACCTCGAGTAAACCGTGCGCATCGCGTCTGCCGCGTTCCGCCAAAAACCCTTTGCCGGAACGTGTGTTCTGTGATATGATAAAAGCAGACAGGAGTTGGCGTCAATGGATACCTTTCGCAGGTTGGAAATATTAGCGGGCGCGGCCAAGTATGACGTGGCCTGCACCTCCAGCGGAGTAGACAAAAAAGCGCCCCCCGGCGGCATGGGCAGCGCGGTGGCCTGCGGCATCTGCCACAGCTTTGCCGGGGACGGGCGCTGTATCTCGCTGTTGAAAGTGCTGCTGAGCAATGCCTGCGTCTATGACTGCCAATATTGCGTGAACCGCCGTTCCAACGATTTGCCCCGGGCCAGCTTTACGCCCCGTGAATTGGTGGACCTGACCCTCAATTTTTACCGCCGCAACTATATTGAAGGGCTTTTCCTGAGTTCGGCGGTGCTGAGGAATCCCGACTACACCTGTGAACAAATGCTGGAGGTGCTGCGTCTGCTGCGCCAGGAGCATCGTTTCGGCGGCTATATCCACACCAAGATTATCCCCGGCGCGGACAGCCGGTTGGTGGCCCGGATTGGCGCCCTGGCGGATCGGGTCAGCGTGAATATTGAGTTGCCTTCCCAAAACAGCTTACGGCTGCTGGCGCCGGACAAGTCAAAGACCGCTATTTTGACGCCCATGGGCGATATTTACCGGCACATCCAGGAAAGCGCCGCGGACCGGAAACGGTCCGCCCGTGCGCCCAGGTTCGCCCCCGCCGGTCAGAGCACCCAGATGATTATCGGCGCCACGCCGGAGACAGATTGGCAGATTCTAAATTTAACGGAAAGCCTGTATAAAACATATAAATTGAAGCGGGTCTTCTTTTCCGCCTATGTGCCGGTGAACCAAAGCACCCTGCTGCCCGCCCTTAACGCCAAGCCCCCGCTTTTGCGGGAGCACCGCCTTTATCAGGCGGACTGGCTGCTGCGGTTCTACGGTTTCACCGCCCGCGAGCTGCTGGATGATCAACACCAGAGCTTCAACCCCTATGTGGATCCCAAATGCAACTGGGCCCTCAATCATCGGGAATTTTTCCCGGTGGAGGTAAACAGCGCGCCTTATGAGCATTTGCTGCGGGTACCCGGCGTCGGCGTCACCGGCGCCAAGCGGATTGTAACCACCCGCCGGGCCGGCGCCCTCACTTATGAGACGCTGAAAAAACTGGGCGTGGTGCTGAAGCGGGCCCGCTATTTCATCACCTGCGGCGGCAAAACGATGGCGGGCCTGAAAAACGATCAGGACGCGGTATTGCGCTCATTAATGTCGGAAAAAGCCTTCCGCCAGTACCGCGAGCATTTCCAGCCGGAGCCGCCAGTGCGGCAGCCGCGCCTGTTTGAGGAGCTCTTATCCGGCGGGGAGGAGGGGCCAAAATGCTTGACCGGCCCGAGCTGATTTATCTTTACGACGGTACTTTTGCCGGGCTGCTGTGCTGCGTTTTTGAGAGCTACGCCCAAAAGGAAATCCCGGCGGATATCTTACCCCTGGACAGTGCCCGGACGACCCTGTGGCCGGGGAAAGAAATCGTCACCGACCAACCAAAGGCCGACCGGGTGCTGGTCTCGATCCCCCCCCAGATGGGCCATGAAGCCCTGGATTTTTTGCGCCACGCCTTTTTAACCTGCCTGCCGCAGAAAGAGCGGTACATGCTGCTGTTTTTGCGCCTGGGCTACCGGCACGGCCCAAGGGTGATGCATATGCTGGCCAGCGACGTGGTGCACACACTGGATAAAAGCGTCCGGCATTTGCGGCGGGAGAGCCACTTGCTGAAAGGATTTCTGCGCTTCAGCGTGTTTAACCAAGTCCTGGTGGGGGAGATAGAGCCGAAAAATCACGTGCTTCCTTTGCTGGCGGATCATTTTCGCCGCCGCTATCCCGAGGAATACTTTTTGATTTTTGACCGCACCCATGGGGAGGCGCTGGTCTACCGTCCTTACCAGTCCGCCATCATTGCCCTGGATGAATTTGTGCTGCCCGAGCCGGATGAACGGGAGCTGTTTTTTCGTGATTTGTGGCGCCATTTCTACGATGCCATTGAAATAACGGACCGGCATAATCCCCGCTGCCGGATGAGCCAGATGCCCAAGCGCTACTGGACATACATGACCGAGTTTGACCGATCGCCAAAGCGCCTGGGTGAAAACAAATTAAATATTGAGCGGCAAAAACTAAAATAATTGCGCAAGGGATGTCAAGTTGCCATAGCTAGAGGTATAATGAGAATAGAACAGTAAATCAGTACGTGACATAAGGAGTGAGCATTTTGTATAGGGAGATTCTGCCCAACCTGTACCTGATTGAGATTCCTCTGCCCAAAACCCCTTTGAAAGTCCTTAACTCCTACCTGCTCAAGGGGCCGGAAAGAAATTTACTCATCGATACAGGTCTGAACCTGCGGGAATGCGCCGAGACCATGGATTCAGCCTTGCGGCAGCTGGATGTGCGGCTGGACCAAACCGATTTATTTATTACCCATATGCATGCCGATCACTCGGGATTAGTGGCTCATTTGGCTCATAGTACTTCCAAAATATATTGCAGCCAACCGGACGCCGAGATTATCTTTAACGATATTCTTTCCGAGCAAGGCTGGGAAAAAGTTTTTGTCGGGGCTCTGGACCACGGTTTCCCTGCGGAGGAATTGGCGCTGATACCGGAAAGCCATCCGGGCTATCAATATGCGCCGCCCAAAGAAGTAAAATTTACCGAAGTCCGGGACGGGGACCCGGTGAGCAACGGGGACTACCACTTTGTCTGCATGGCCACCCCCGGCCACACCAGGGGCCACATGTGCCTGTACGAAGCGGATAAAAAACTGCTGATTTCCGGGGATCACATTCTTGATGACATAACGCCCAATATTTCCTCGTTTGATCTGGAGGGCTGGGATCCTTTGGGCGAATATCTGGCCCATCTGGACCAAGTCTACCGGATGGATGTGGAACTGACGCTGCCGGGGCACCGGCGCTTGATCCACGACGTGCGCAAACGGATTGACCAGCTTAAGCAGCACCACCAGGAGAGAATCGATGAAATTATGACCGTAGTGCGGCGAGGCAGCGCCGCCAACGCTTATCAAATAGCCTCCCAGGTAAAATGGGATATTAACTGCAAGTCCTGGGACGACTTCCCGCTCGCCCAAAAGTGGTTTGCCACCGGTGAAGTGGTCGCGCACCTGCGTTATGTGCAGGGCCAGCAAGGTTAAATTCGAAATCTCGGTTTATTGCCACGGGGCCAGGTTCTATGGTATAATTTTTACGCTGTTCCATAAGGTTGCTCAAGGTTTTGGTCAAAGGAGTCGTACCGGTGCCGGATCACCAATACTATATGCTGGAAGCCCTGGCGGAGGCGCAAAAGGCCTATGAGCTGGGGGAAGTGCCCATTGGCGCGGTGGTGGTGCTGGAGGGCGGGATCATTGGCCGGGGCCACAACCTGCGGGAAAAACTGCGGGACAGTACGGCCCACGCCGAAATAATGGCCCTGCGGGAGGCCGCCCGGACGATTAACGACTGGCGGCTGGCGGACAGCATTCTGTATGCCACGGTTGAGCCTTGCCCCATGTGCGCCGGCGCCTTGATCCAGTTCCGGGTGAAAACCCTGGTCTATGGCGCGGCCGATCCTAAAGCCGGCGCGGTGGATTCCGTCATGGACGTACTGCGGGAACCGCGGTTTAACCACCAGGTGGGCGTGTTGTCGGGAGTGCTGGCGGAAGAATGCGCCGCGATTATCAAGCGGTTCTTCCGAGAACTGCGGGAGCGGGAAAAGGAGAAGTAGAAAGAACAGTAAGTTAGCAGGTAAGGAAGCATTTTAAGGAAACAATATCCACGGAGGAGTATCGAAGTGGTTATAACGGGCCTGACTCGAAATCAGGTGTACCTTGACGGGTACCGTGGGTTCGAATCCCACCTCCTCCGCCATGAACCCTCGAAACTCCATACTAGGAGTTTCGAGGGTTCGCCATTTTTTTGGTGATTGTCTCATATTCGTTTGTGGTAACATTCTTATTGGTGTTTGGAGGTGAAATTTATGCGCACATATAATACAAATGCCACACTCCGCGAGCTTTCCGTACTATGCCATGATGTTGACGAACCCATCATCGTTCAAGACAACGGAAAGGACGATCTTGCCGTGATGAGTATCGCGGAATACAAGAGGCTTATCCAGAAAGCTGCTGCTGTTCCGTGGTATCTTCGTCCTGCCGAGCCGGGCGAGCCAGCCCATTCCGTCGAGGAAGTTTATACCCTATTCGACCAGAGCGAGGCTGATATTGCCGCAGGGCGGGTGTATCCCGCTGATGAAGTCATGCGCGGGCTTCGGGAGGCGATCAAAGGTGGAAGAGTTTAAAGTAGCCATATCAATGGCAATGAATAGCCTTGCCACTATGCCCTTCCGCTACCCGCTTGTTCATAACGAACGGCTGGCGGCGAAGGGTATCCGTTTTTTACCATGCAATAATTACCTGATTTTTTTTAATGTAGAGGAAACGAAAAAGATTGTACATATTCAGCACATATTCCACGCCAGCCGAAACTGGGTGGAACTGCTACTCTAAGCTGCCGGCAGGGCGATCCCGCCTCACTTTAAGCATTAAGCCAATGGAAAAAACAATAATGATATATTGTGTGTATACAAACGATAATTCTGGTGTTTGACGATTGCCGTACCGCCTTTATAGGAGCGGTTAAGGGCTTTGATGCATATAAACCGCACAATATAGACGAAAATTGGAGGTGTGCCAGCATGGTTTCCATAACAAGTAACGAGTTCTTAACAAACAGAGCCTGGCATAGAGCAGTTGTCGGCGGTGAGAATGTTATCCTGCGGCACACATCCGCGCTGGAGCATTTAGAACTTTTCTTTGGGTATATGAATGAAAAAACAATTGATGTATACGCCATAACGCCGGGGCCGTTTGAAAACGTCAATTACCATATCGTCGAGACTTTCGACGGCATTGAAACCGTCCGCATCGGCAATATGCTTTGCACTTCCGCAAGTCAGACTTTTAATGATATGCTTGCCGATTTTGACAACATAGACGAACAATCTTTGATTGAAGGCTTGGCGGGGTATTATTATTCACACGGCGAAAGTTTTGATGAACTTGATATAAAGCCTGAAAATATGACGCGTTTTAATTCAATTAAGGATTGGGCCATTGAATACTATAGCGGAGGCTAATATGACCGACAAAGAAAAAACCATGTATCAAATATTGGGTGCAGTTTGCCAAGGATACTTTAAGCGATGCCGAATGTGCAGAGCTAAAACAAATCTCCGCCAAGCCAGCCTTAGCAGGCTTTTTAATATAGAGAACAGTCAGCAATCTTGTTACTGGTCACACGTTACTGCTTTCGCATCAAGCCGGCCCGTAAAGTTATTAACCGTGTGCTCATACTCTTCGAGAAATCGCTTACGGTTAATAACTTTACGGGCCTGGGCTACGGGGTACTAACAAACACAGGGTCTGACCAGTAACGCAATCTTTTGTGCACTCATAGTGGAAGAGTATTTGTCGTTGCATTGTAATGCTATATGCGTTACAATGTTGAAGAGGAGCTGGTGATATGGAAAAGACCGCTACACTAAATATCAGAATCAATCCGGAAGTAAAGAAATCTGCTGAAATAATATTATCCCGGTTAGGAGTGCCAATGGCAACTGCGATTGATATGTTTTTAAAACAGGTTACGCTAACAGGCGGGATTCCTTTTGCTGTCACCCTGCCAAAGGCGCCTGACAGTATCAATATGGACTTGATGAGCCCAGCACAGATTCGGGATAAGCTGAATGAAGAATTGTCCGACATTGATAACAGAAGGGTACGCCCGGCAAGAGAAGCTTTCGCGCAGTTTAGAGAAGGGCGTTCAGATGAGGGATTATGAAGTCTTGATTTCGGATAAAACGAATGAAGACATGGAAGGTATTTAGTGGAAATTGGTGAGCGGGAAGGTAGTGAATGATATGGGTATGTTGGTATTGCTCGGTGTGGAAATTATCATTGGGATTGCCATCGGGCTTATTCTAACCGCCATCGGTTTGTTTTTAGGAAACATTAGTTTATTTGAGAGCATTGCTACCGGCGTTATTATCGGCGTGGTGGCGCACAAAACCATGGGCGTCCATCCGGTCATCGCGATTGGGCTCGGAATAGTCGCTATTGTCATTCTCTATTACCTGCAGACTAAGTCAATTGGTTTCTGGATTGTCGGCGGGCTATATTCCCTCATGTGGGGCTTTATCGTAGGCTTGGTGGTATACAGTGCGACGGGAGAGAATATGCTGTGGACATATATTGCGTGGGCAATTGGCGCGCTGGTGTTCCTGGGGCTGCACCTGGTTGCCCGGAGCAGGCAGGAAGCGTAGGGGTTAATCAAATGACTTTTCTGATCTCATCCAAAGCCGCTATGTTGCTATTAAAGGTTTTTCTGCGTCCAATATTTGGAGAAGGAAACAATTTTACGAAACATATTTTGCCAATGAAAAACTCGCAACGCTGTTGCGAGAATTGTCGTGGTCATATAACATACAGATAATGCCATGTAAAACTGATAAAGAACGCGAGTTTTATCTCACCCTGTATGTTAAGAACCGCTACACTTGCCCGAAATCCTCTGTGGTGGAAAACTTGTGGTGGAATTCCACCACAAGCATTAAGTCTTTGTGTAACAAATTTTAACAGTTAATCTTTCCGTGGTGGAAAAATGGTGGAATAGCTCCTCTATGCATATCAGGTTTGTTTCTTCAGCAGTGAAATCCATTTTTTACACCTCTAATCCTTTGGGTTTAAGCGCGGCTGTTTTATAATTTTCATATTTTCCTGTATAATTGTAGAACTGCACAATAGATGCAGGGTTAAAAATCAGAATAAAAGAGAGTGCAATTGCAAGAGAAGTCACAATAAAAGCAGGTGTTGCCCGAAAAA
>WQUS01000151.1 GCA_009781965.1 Bacillota bacterium
TACAAGCAAAAAATTCTAGTTAAACCACCGGAGTTCTTTTTTATCCGACGGTATTTTGCCGCTCTTATTTGGATATTCTTATACGATCTGAAGAAAATATCCCCTAACGTTAATAATTGACATGCCTATACGTATTGTTTACAATTGGTAATACAAAAAAGGCGCTAATCCAAAAAGGGCCATGAACCAACGGGGGGATGAATTTATGAATCAATTGCTTATTAATCGGGAAGAGTGCCAAAAGGACGGTCTCTGTGTTGCGGCATGCCCCTTGGGACTGATTGTTTTGCATAAAGAGGACGGATTCCCCGCTTATATAACCAAGGGCGCCGCGGCCGCCTGCATCGCTTGCGGTCACTGTATGGCCGTGTGCCCTCATGGCGCTCTGTCCTTAACCGGCATGTTGGCCGGGGATTGCCCGCCGGTGCAAAAAGAGCTTTTGCCGACCCCGGAGCAGGTACGGCATTTGCTGCTTTCCCGCCGCTCTATCAGGGCGTATCAGGATCGGCCGGCGGACCGGGCTGTCTTGCAGGAAATAATCAATGTGGCCGCTTATGCTCCTTCCGGCCACAACATTCAGCCGGTGCACTGGATTGTGGTGGAGGAACGGGAGCAGGTGCGGCAATTATCCGCCTTGGTGGTGGATTGGATGAGCGAGCTGATGCGGGAGAAGCCGGACATGGCTAAGGCAATGAACCTGGAACAGATTGTCAAGGCTTGGACCAAGGGTGCTGATCGCATCTGCCGCCAGGCCCCCCATGTTGTTTTGGCCCATGGCCAGGGTGATAACCCGATGGTCCAGCCGGCTTGCACCATCGCGCTAACTTACCTGGAACTGGCCGCCTACGGCTTTGGGCTTGGCGCTTGCTGGGCCGGTTATTTAGGGGCTGCCGCCGCCGGTTATCCGCCCCTGCGGCAGCACTTGCAGCTGCCCGCGGCGCACAAAGTTTTCGGCGCCATGCTGCTTGGCTATCCCAAAGTGAAATATTACCGTGTTCCTTTGCGCGTTAGCCCCAGGATTAGCTGGCAATAGTGAGGACTGCTCATGCTTAGAATATACCGTTTTCTGAAACCATTTGCCCCCATGGTGGCGGGGGTGCTGGTGCTGCTGCTGGCGCAAGCCATGGGCGATTTGTATCTGCCCACTTTAATGGCGGAGATTATCAATCAGGGCGTGATGCTGGGCGATATCGGAAAAATTATCCAAATCGGCGAGCTGATGCTGCTTGTCGCCGCCGGCGTGGTTGTCTGCGCCCTCTCGGCCAGCTTTTTGGCTTCCCGGACCGCGGCCGGTTTGGGTACTATTCTGCGCAGCAAAGTATTCGGCATTGTAGAGAGCTACTCGCTGAATGAATTTGTGCAGCTGGGCACGGCCACCCTGATTACCAGAACCACCAATGATATTAACCAGATTCAAATGGTGACTGTGATTATCATGCGGATGATGGTCAGAGCGCCGCTGATGGCTGTGGGCGGTATTTTTATGGCTGTACGGCAGGAGCGCCAGCTGGTTTGGGTGCTGGCCGTAGCTCTGCCGCTGCTGTCCCTGATTATTGTCCTGATTATTTCCCGGGCGCTGCCCCTGTTTAAGCTGATCCAAAAGAAAATCGATAAAATTAACCTTGTTTTGCGGGAAAAACTCACCGGCATCCGGGTGATCCGCGCCTTTGACACAGTGGAATACGAACGGCGGCGGTTTGATCAGGCCAATGTGGATCTTACCGGTACTTATATCAAGGTGAACCGGATTATGGTTTTGCTGATGCCGTCCATTACCCTGGTCATGAGCTTCACTTCAGTGGCTGTGTTATGGTTCGGAGGCCTTTTGATTGGTAAAGGGACGATGAATCTGGGGGCTTTGTTGGCATTTACCCAATACACCACCCAAATTCTGATGTCCATGCTGATGATGACGTTAATGTTTGTGATGGTGCCCCGGGCTCAGACCGCCGCCTTAAGGATTAATGAAATCCTGGAGCTGAAACCGGAGATAACAGACCCGCCAGGATCAGACTCTCTAGGGTCGGCCCCGGCCTTGACAGACCCGCTAGGGTCGGGCCTGCCAGGGTCGGGCCCGGTCTTGACAAGCCTGCCAGTGTCTGGTCCATCAGGGCCTGGCTCATTGGAATTAGATCCGGCAACGGCCGGGCCGGCCGGGCCAGCCAAGGCGGCAGGCGGGACCGGCCCGGCCGTGCTTGTGCCGGCCGGCAAGGGTCTGGTGGAATTCAGGCAGGTCACCTTTACCTATCGCGGGGCGGAAATGCCGGCTTTGCAGGACATTTCCTTTACCGCCCGGCCGGGCGAAGTAACCGCGATTATCGGCAGTACCGGCGCGGGCAAATCCACTTTGATTAATTTAATCCCCCGGTTTTACGATATTGACAGCGGCCAGATTCTGATTGACGGCATCGATATCCGGGAGATGACGCAAGCGGCTCTGCGGGCCCAAATCGGTTTGGTGCCGCAAAAAGCGGTGCTGTTTTCGGGCACTATTGCCGAGAATGTAAGATTTGGCCATCAGCAAGCTACGGACGAAGAGGTCAGGCATGCCGTTGCGGTGGCCCAGGGCACGGCTTTTGTAACCGGTTTTGACGACGGGTTCGACCACCAGATCAGCCAGGGCGGCGCCAATTTGTCCGGGGGGCAAAAACAGCGTTTGGCTATTGCCCGGGCCTTGGTGAAAAAACCGGCGATTTATATTTTTGACGACAGTTTTTCGGCCCTTGATTTCAAAACCGACGCCCTTTTGCGGGCCGCCCTGAAAGAGGAAACGGTCGCCTCGACGGTGCTCATGGTCGCCCAGCGGGCCGGTACCGTGATGGACGCCGACCGGATCATTGTGCTGGATCAAGGGCGGATAGCCGGCCTGGGCACCCATCGGGAATTGCTGCAAACCTGCGTTATTTATCGGGAAATTGTATCCTCGCAGCTGGCGGAGGAGGAGATTGCATGAGCGATCAGGATCAGTACCAACCCCAACCACCGCCGCAACAGCAGCTGCGCCCGATGCAGGCCATCCGCGGCGGGCGGCGGGGGCCGATGAACCAGTCCTTTGAAAAAGCCAAAGATCTTAAAAGCAGCTTAAAAAGACTGCTCGGCTATTTAAAGCCACATAAAATCAATTTGCTGATCGTCATGGTCCTGGCCGTGGCCGGCACCTCCTTTGCCATTGCGGCGCCGAAAATAACCAGCCTGGCGGTTAATAATCTGCAGGACAGTTATATGGCCGGACGGATGCTGCAGGAATTGTCCGCTTTTCAGACGGAAGCCCTGGCGCGGCCCGATGCAGAACAAAGGCCGGGGGCATTGGCATTCAGGCAGCTGCCCTTGCTGAACACGGCGCGGGAGGCCGGACAGAAAGCGGCCCTGGCGCGGCAAATCATCGACTTGGGGCAGCCGGACTTAAAAATGACCCAGGCGCAAATAGACGAAACGCTGGCGGCCATCCGAACCACCAACGGCCGGTTTGATTTTCATTACCTCGGGCTGATCGTGTTGCTCCTGATGGGTATCTATGTGCTTAGCTCAGCCTGCAACCTGGTTTCCGGCCTGGTGATGTCGGGGGTGGCGCAAAAAACTGTCCGCGAGCTGCGCCGGGCGGTGGATCAAAAATTAACCGTGCTGCCGCTGAAATATTATGACGCTCATCCCCACGGCGACATTTTAAGCCGGGTGACCAATGATATTGACACCATTGCCACCACCATGCAGCAAAGTTTGACCCAGGTGATTACATCAATAGTTTCCATTCTGGGCTATATCATCATGATGCTGACCATCAGCCCTGCTTTGACGCTGATTGTTCTGGCCACTTTGCCTTTATATATCGCGGTTACCGCGCTGATTGCCAAAAAATCGCAGAAGTTTTTCCGGGCCCAGCAGTATGAACTGGGCGCCCTTAGCAGCCATGTGGAGGAAATGTATACGGGCCATCAGATTGTGAAGGCCTTCGGCCGCGAAAAGGACGCCGTGGCAAAGTTTGAAGCTATCAACAAGCGGCTGTACAGCGCGGGCTGGAAGTCCCAGTATGTTTCCGGCATCATCTTTCCGTCAATGAATTTCATCAGCAACCTGGCTTATGTGGGCATCAGCATTGTGGGCAGCATCTTTGTGACCGGAAGTTATCTGGGCTTGGGGGATATCCTGGCCTTTATTCAATACTCCAGTGCATTTAACATGCCCATTAGCCAAACCGCCAATATCGCCAATATCATTCAATCTACCCTGGCTTGCGCGGAAAGGGTCTTTGAGATCCTGGACGAGGAGGAGGAACTGCCCGACCGGCCTGACGCGCAAGTGCTCGAGCACCCGCGGGGGCAGGTCAGCTTTGCCCATGTCGATTTCCGCTACCGGCCGGATATTCCCCTGATTAAGGATTTCAATCTGGAGGTCCGGCCGGGCCAGACCGTCGCTATCGTCGGGCCTACCGGCGCCGGCAAAACCACTTTGGTCAACTTGATGATGCGCTTCTACGAAATTAACGGGGGCCGGATCAGCATCGACGGGGTGGATATCAAAGACATTAAACGCAGCGCCTTGCGCAAGATGTTCGGCATGGTCCTCCAGGACACCTGGCTGTTTAACGGCACCATTAGAGACAATATTGCCTACGCCAGGCCGGAGGCCTCCATGGACGAGGTGGTGCAGGTGGCCAGGGCGGCCCACGCCGATCATTTTATCAGAACCTTGCCCGAAGGGTATAATACGGTGCTAAATGAAGAGGCTACTAATATTTCACAGGGCCAGAAACAGCTGTTGACGATTGCCAGAGCCATCCTGGCCGATCCGGCCGTGCTGATTCTGGATGAGGCCACCAGCAGCGTGGATACCAGAACGGAAGTATTGATTCAAAAGGCGATGGCCAATCTGATGCGCAACAGAACCAGTTTTGTCATTGCCCACCGCTTGTCCACCATCCGTGATGCGGAGCTGATTCTGGTTATTCATGAGGGTCAGATTGTGGAAACGGGGAATCATAAAGCATTAATGGAGCAAGGCGGCTTTTACGCCGAGCTGCATAACAGCCAGTTTGCCATGCCCGTTCCGGCCAGCTGACAAACAGGGCGGCAGTTACTGGTCGGCATCGAGCGGCGCGCCAAACCGTTTAGTCTCGAGGTTCGAAGTTCGATTTAGAGTTACCGGGCGGCAGTTACTGGTCACACGTTACTGCTTTCGCATCGAGCCGGCAAGCTAAACTATTAACCGTGCGCTCATGCTCTCCGAGAAATCGCTTACGGTTAATAGTTTAGCCTGCCTAAGCTTTGCGTATGAGCAAGCACAGCATAATTTCGAACCTCGAACCTCGAACATCGAATATCGAGTTAACCGTGCGCTCATACTCTTCGAGAAATCGCTTAC
>WQUS01000152.1 GCA_009781965.1 Bacillota bacterium
AATAATAATCCAATCCAAATAAACGACCGTGTATGGCATTATAACCATCGACATTACCAAATATGCGCTGGGTAGCGTTTGAAAAAAAGCTAAAATGCATTGCTATAAAATAAATTAACGATGCTAAAACTAAGCCACTAAAGACATTGATAATAAATGAACCACCGGATCGTCTTACCGAATACCATAACAACCATACAAACGGACCTTGAAAATCTCTGTTCTTCTTTTTTACCTCCCTTACCGAATACCATAACAACCATACAAGCGTGCTTAAAACAATCCCTATCCCGGAAGTGGTTATAAGTATGCCTATGGTGATAAAAATTGCTTTTATTAAATTCGCCTTACTCTCTGACTTTAGAAACAACAGCGAATTTACTCCAATAATAGAATATTGGGCAAAATACGATGGCTCCGAAAAAAAAGCAGAGGGTCTAAAAAAACTGGAACTCCATCCTCTATCTATTTTTCGCTGTAGATACGAATTAACTAAATCATGTATAAATAATGTCTGAGATGTCATTCCTGCCGTATAATGTAAAATAAATTGCAACAGGACAGCGACAGTTGCAATAATCGATACAGTTTCAATAATCTTAACCGCTAAATTTATATTAAAAATATCAGAAACAGCAACTGCCACAATAAATATATAAGCTGCTAGCATCGTTATAAAATGAACCGGAAGCCCCAGGCATTTAAATAAAATCCAGCAATAGTAACATAAAAATAATGGCAAAAGACCATAAGCCTTATTCTTGTGAATAACAACGCCTTCCAAAATTTTCAGCATAAATACAGGCGCTAATAGCATGGTAAATATAGTTACACAAGTTGTGTCAGCAAAAAAAGGAAATTTATAAAACATTATTAACGGAATTATAACAATATAAAAAGTACATATATCACTTGTGTTAATGATGACACTCTTATAGTGCATAACCTGTTGCTCCACTCAGCTATTATTTAATACTTAGCTCTGCCCATAATCATAAAGAATCTTCTCAAATCGTAAAGATTCCTTTTTTATGTTGAAATGGCCCTCTTTTATCTTTTCATATCTCTGCAACCTGCCATGTGAATTAGAATTAAGCTTTTGAAGTGCTTTATGAGCCCATTCCACCGGATTGTTTTTTAAAGGCACATAGCTTAAAAGATCGGTTACCTTTGCCTCAGGCGGTACTACTTCAGCGGAAGTCAAGCATGGCAAGCCCACTGTCTGGGCTTCGATCAATGCAATACCCAGCCCCTCAAATCTTGAAGGTAAAATAAATACATCCATGGCTTGATAAAATTCCTCAACATTTTTGCAAACGCCTAACAATAATACCGCGTGATCAATGCCGTAATTTTTTATTTTGGCCTTAATTTCCGGCATTAAATCCCCATCTCCAATAAGCATCAGAATTGACGATGGATTGATTTTTATAATTTCCTTAAATATATCCAATAAAAATAAAGGATTCTTTTCATAAACTAATCTTCCTGCAAATCCAAACACAATTTTATCATTTAATCCATATTGGCAACGAAGTTTGTGCCTGATCTCGGCATTAAATTTGAATCGCTCTACATCAATAGCGTTATAAATAATCTCGCCTGCCTCAGGATCTCCAAACATAAATCCAGATGAAAGTTTTGAATTAGTTAATCTTTTAACGTTAAGCAGCTTTAGCAACTGTTTATTAAAACAATGCAGGCCTTTAAGCAACATTCCACAATCATGCAAATTATTAGTGTGTGCGTGCACTATAACCTTGTAACCATAATATCTGCAAACAAATACCGGCAATGTGTAGGCTAAAGAAAACATATTGAAATACACAACTTGAATAGTCGATTTTTTATTTTTTAATAAAGCCCTCCATGCTAATATATTTTTAAGCAACATCGAACGCCTAGAGGGAAAAAGATAGATTTCACCGCCTTTTTTTTCAATAGAGTTTTTATGAATACAACTATTTCCTTCAATAACATAATCGAATACACAATTATTGCTCATATAATAATTCATGTTTAATAAAAATGTCTCAATACCACCCAGCTTATCTGCTGCAAGGCCAGATACCAAAACTCTCATTTTTACCTCTCACTATTACTTATAATAAAATATAGCAGTACATTTAAATTTCGATTTTCCGCCCCAGCTCCGCAGCCATATAAGCGGCATAAATTATTTTAATGGTATCGTAAGCCAGTTTAAATCCTGATTTAGGCTCCCGGTCATAATATATCGCTTCCATAAAATCGCGCATTTCATCAACATAACCGCGAATCACTTCATCCGCTAAAAATAGATTGTTCCAGCCGGTTTTAGCCGGCAGCATTTCCGATATGTACACCTCGTCAAGCCTGTCTTCATCTAGAAAATAAGTGCTCATTAAATCCGACATGGTTAGATTACACTTAATCGCCGCATCATTACAATACAGCTCAATATAATTCCGGCTCCCGCCCAAGAGGGTATCTGTGGCAATGACCAGCGCCCTTGACTGATCTGAAAAGGTTAACAGTACCGTGCCGCAATCTTCCACGTCGTTAGGTTTGGCGGCGATGTGCCGATGCTCATAATCGGAAAGGTTTACCGTAACTTGTCCCATATCGGCAATAATACTTTTAACAGTGATCTCTTGGCCCAAGGCTTTGGCTTCCTGTTCTTTAAGCCACAAAATAGCGGATAAGGGATGAGCGCCGGTCCGCAGGAATGTGCCGCCCCCTGTTTTGTTCCATTCACCGGCCACAGGCGAACTTGAGCCTTTTAGGCTTTCTTCCCCTTTAGCGTATAATATTTTACTTTTTTTCCGGCCAATAATTTCCGCTGCCTTTAAAACAGCCGGCGCATAAACAAAATTTTCGGCATACATAAATTTTTTATCTGAGACCTCAATGACCGACTTTAATCTCTCTATCGATTGCAGCAGCTGTTCATACATCACTGTTTTAGGCACATTCAAGCCAATCGGCGTCTGATCATGCTCGGCCCCGAAATAGCCGCTTAAAGGTTTTTCGCAAATTACATGTTTACCGGCCGATAGTGTCTGCTCAATCATTTCCGCATGCACATAGGGCGGCGTACAAATATCAATCACATCAATCTCCGGATCGTTTAATAAATCATTAAAATCAAGGGAAGCATATTCAAAACCATATGTTTTTTTTGCCGCCTCAACCTGCTCGGTTCTGCGGGCTATGATGCCTTTAAAACGCAACGGAATACCACTGAATCTACGCAAGGCATGCATATGCAGTTCTGTTGCTCTTCCCGCTCCGGCCATGCCAATGACAATTGGTTTACCGTTCATTTCCTTACCTCTGGGCTATTTTACTTTCCACAAATCCAATTAGTTCACCAACCACTTGAATAGCCGGAGCACTAAGTTCATCATCAGTAAATTCAAAACCAAATTCTTCTTCCAACTCAACAATAAACTTAATGAATCCCAGTGAATCAATATATCCCTGCTCGACATAATTCAAGCTGTAAATATCGATATCGGCGGGAACAGTGTAATTCTTTTGGATGTATTTTAGAACAAACTCTTCCACTGATGTCATTTCCGCGACGCTCCCTGTGACTTGTTGTTCGCGCATCAAGACCGCACGTATTCGGCCAGTTTAGTTTTCATTATTTTCCCCATGGCGTTCCTGGGCAGTTCGTCAACAAAAAATATCTTATGCGGTTGCTGAAAATCGGCTAAATTTCTGGCACAGTGGACTTGCACCATCCGTTCCCTTAAAGACAGACCCGGCTTAAGCCGCACCGCCAGGGCCACAACTTCACCCAACCGCTGGTCCGGATAAGCAAAAGCAGCACATTCGCTTACTGCCGGCATTTCCAGAACACATTTTTCCACATCACTGGGGTAAACATTGATCCCGCCGGTGATAATCAATTCTTTTTTCCGGCCGGAAAAATACAAATACCCATCCTGATCAAGATAACCCAAATCACCGGTCTTGAAATAGCCATCCGCCGCCAGAGCCTGATTAAAAACGTCCTCCAAACCATAGTAACCGTTACAAATCAGGGGGGATTGGCAGGCAATTTCACCGATTTCATTAATACCGGCTATCTCCCCGCCGGCAAGCAATATCTGCACCTGTGCTCCCGGAATGCATCCCCCAACCGAAGTTTGCTTATTAAGGGCCTCTTTAAAATTAATGCTGGTTATCGTCGATGTTTCAGAAGTACCATACATTTCGTGAAAATCACAATGCAGCTTATTGATTAACTTTTCCCGCACCAGCGGCTCGAGTAAAGCGGAAGAAGAAACAATACACCTTAAACTTTCCACTTCCGGCCGGCCGGCAAGTAGCTCCGCCACTTGTGCCAATTGAGCCGAAACAGCGATGGTAAAAGTAACTTGCTGTTCCCGCACACAATTGAGCCAGATTTCAGGAGTAAATCGCGGCAGCAATATGGATGTAGCGCCAATAATCAACGGCATTATAACCAGTCGCTCTGCCAGTGAATGATATAGCGGCGTAGCGGCCAGTACACGGTCATTAGTGGTTATATTATACATCCGGATATGGGCTATGGCCCGTAGATACTTATTATTCTGGGTCAAATCTATCGGCTTGGGCGTACCGGTTGAACCGGAAGTCATGGTCAAAATTAAGGTCTCGTCACCGTTTATACCGCTGATCTCCGGACGCTCAGCCGATTCAGCCTGAACAGCGCTGAAAGGAATTGTACCCGGATATGTTCCATCTAGGCAAACACAAATGCCCTCAATATTAATGCCGCCAAACTTTTCACATTCCTCATAAAAAGATTTACGGGCAATTAAATGTTTTACATCACCGGCTTGAAAAGTCGTTTTAGCAGCAGCGACAGGTAAAGTAGGGTTAATCGGCACAATGGCGGCGCCAATATTGGCCGCCGCAAAAATTAAAGCCACCGATTCAATGCTGTTATTCATCGGGATCCCCAGGTGATCTTTATACTTAACCCCGTTATGTAACAATAAATTGGCATACCGGCTAACCAGTTCCGCTAATTCCCGGTAGGTATTAACTTTTCCATCACACCAAATAGCCGGCTTATCCGGATTAGCCGCTGCGCTGTCGTAAAACAAATCGGATAATCTTTGCATAATGATACCTCTGTCTACTATTTAACCGGCAGAATACGCGCCGGATTGCCAAAAGTCTTCTGTCCCGCCGCAACATCTTTCAGCACAATGCTCCCCAAGCCAAGATAAGCGTCATCACCAACAGTTACACCGTATGTTATGGCAACATTGGCAGCTAAAAAAACCCTTTTACCAATTTTCACGTCGGGCAAAATAGAACAATTACCGCTAATCGTAGTATAGTCGCCGATTTTTACGTCATGACCGACGCCCG
>WQUS01000153.1 GCA_009781965.1 Bacillota bacterium
GGAACTCGATGACCCGGAGGGAAAAAATACAGTTTGTCCGGCCGGTTTGCAAGCGGCAAAAGATAAATTCCTTTTCTCAGTACCGGGGGTTGCCCGTTATTATGTGACCAACGGAAACAGCATTATTGTGGAACCGGCCGCAAATGCTCAAGAGGTGAATGTACGGCTTTTTCTTTTGGGTACCTCTTTTGGCGCCTTGCTGATGCAGCGGGGTATATTACCCCTGCATGGCAGTGTAATTGTGGTTAATGGCGGCGGCGTGCTTTTTACCGGGGTTTCCGGAGCCGGTAAATCCACCTTGCTGGCTGCCTTTAGGAAATTGGGCTATTCTTTTGTGACCGATGATGTGGCGGCCATCACTATCGATGATGACGGGGTTGCCCTGGTGCAGCCTTCTTACCCGCAGCAAAAGCTTTGGCGGGACAGTGCGGAAAACATCGGGGAGAACATTGCCGGCCTGACTCCTTTTTACAGAGGGGGCCATGATGACGGGGAGCGGGATAAGTTTGCCGTACCGGCTAAGGAAGGCTTTTGCCAAACGCCTGTGCCGCTGGTCGCCTTATATGAAATCATGTTGGCCAAGCAGGACGGTTTAAGCCTTAAACGCCTTGACGCTATGGACAAACTGTCGATTGTGCTAAGTCATACCTATCGTCCCTGGTTGATTGACGAGTTAGGACTTAAAACAGAGCATTTTAAGCAGTGCGTTGCCGTAAGCGGACAGATTGAAGCAGCTTGCCTGACCAGACCGGAAGGAGTGCATTGCCTGGAAGAACAGGTGGCGCTCGTACGGCAGGACTTGGCCCGTTTGTCTGCCGGCAAAGATAAAGCTAAACTGTAACAGGGGGGATAAAAATGGCCGTAAAAAAGGAAATCGGTCTTGACACGGTTGTTGTGCGTACGGTGGGGCTTGTAGCCGCTGATTTGGATGGGGAAAAAGTGATGCTGGACATTGAAAAAGGCAAGTATTTTGGCTTAAATAACGTCGGCGGCCAAGTCTGGGAATTGCTTGCCCAACCGCATACGGTGCGGGAAATTTTAGCGGCCCTGCAAGAAGAATATCTGGTGGAAGAACAGGAATGCTTAGCTGATATCCAAGCATTCTTAAGCGAATTATATACTCGAGAGCTGATTAAAATTGATTAGACGGATTAAAAAATTTTTTATTTTGCCTTGGCCGGATAAATTGTTATTGGCAGAGGCTTTTTGTTTGTCCGGATTGGTGCGTTTGTTGATTGTTTTTGTGCCCTTCCGGCGTTGGGCTCCTTATTTAAGCCGTGGCAAGCAGGAAGCGCCAAGGGAACAAGATGTGGCCGAACTTGCCGCGGCTAAGCGGATTGGCCGGATGATCGAAACGGTAAGCCGGCACACGCCCTGGGAAAGCAAGTGTTTGGTGCAGGCTACGGTCGGCAAACTGATGCTGCGGCGGCGCGGTATCAATAATACCCTTTACCTGGGGGTAGGCAAGGATCCGAAGGAACTTCTGATTCCTCACGCCTGGCTAAAGTGCGGCGGGGTAATCATAACCGGCGGCCATGACTTGGAACGGTTCGCAGCGGTAGGCAGTTTTAGTGACAGGGTGGGGAATTGATCGCATGGATATGCTTTTAATGTATATCAGGGGCTTGTACCATTCAGCCCCGTTAAAATTTGTCGTTAATATGATTTTGATGATTATGCTTGGCATGTTGGAAAGCATAAGCATTTTGATGATTGTTCCTTTGTTAATCGTCGCCGGTATTATTCCCGGCATGCAAGTGACCAGCGGTTTAACCGCCTGGTTGAGCAGTTTTTTAAACCATATTGGCCTGACTTTAAATTTACCTTTTGTCTTGCTGATTTATATCGGGATTATTTGGGGGCAAAGCTGGTTGAAGCGGTATCAAACCGTGCTTAATTTCACTATTCAGCAATCATATAATACTTTTTTAACGGTCAAGCTGTTTCAGGGCGTGGCTTATGCCGATTGGCAACTTTTAATAGCCAAGACAAAATCGGATATCACCAATGTTATTATTACGGAATTAATGCGGCTTTACAGTGGTTTGAACAGTTTTTTGACCATACTGTCGGCCGGCATAATTACTTTAGTTCAAGTGGCGGTTGCTTTTTGGATTGCGCCCAGCATAACTTGCGCGGTATTGGTGACCGCTTTAGTTTTATATGTCTTGTTACAGCGTTACGTGAAAAAATCCTATAAGCTGGGCCATGAACTGTCCGGTTTGTATCAGGATTCTCTTCTTAAGCTTACCGAACATTTAAATGGGATTAAAGAAATTAAAAGTTATGGCCTTGAAGCAGCCCAGGTGCGGAATTTCAGCCGGACGAGAAAGATGATGCAGGACAATCTCTGCCGGTTTAACGAAATGAAAACTTGGGTGGACATGCTCTATAAAGTGGGCGCGGCTGTTTTTGTCAGTTTGTATTTATATAGCGCGATTATGATCTTTCACCTTAACGTGCAGAGCTTTATTGTCATCACGGTTATTGCGGCTCGCCTGTGGCCCAGAATTTCTATTTTACAAACCGGTTTGCAGGACATTAATTCGGTTTTGCCTGCTTTTCGCTCGGTGCACGCACTGGAAACAGAATGTTTGGCCCGGGAAAATTTGCCGGCAGAAGAAACCATGGCTAGGATGAATTTAAAGCGCGGCGTGGAATTTTGCGATGTTTCATTCCGTTATGATCTGAATAAGGCTGTCTACGCACTTGAGGAAGTGACTTTTACTCTGCCGGTTGCCACCACTACTGCTATCACCGGTGTTTCCGGTTCCGGCAAAAGTACTTTGGTTGATTTGCTGATGGGGCTCTTGGCCCCCCAAAAGGGGCAAATTTTAGTTGACGGCGAGCCATTGTTGGACCATTTACGCCCCTGGAGAAATTCCATCGGCTATGTCCCCCAGGATGCTTTTTTGTTGAATGCCACCATTAAGGAGAATTTATTATGGGCCTGCCCGGATGCGGCGGAGGAAGAAATGTGGGAAGCGTTGCGGTTGGCTTCGGTTGATTTTTTTATTCACAGCCTGCCGGATGGTCTTGATACCGTTGTCGGCGACCGGGGGATACGTCTGTCCGGCGGTGAACGGCAACGTATCGTTCTGGCCAGGGCGCTGTTGCGGAAGCCTTCCGTGCTTATTTTAGATGAAGCGACCAGTTCTTTGGATATGGAAAATGAAAAGCGGATTCAAGAAGCCATTGAAGGTTTGCAGGGCAAAATGACTATTGTGATTATTGCTCACCGCATATCAACTATTAAACGGGCCGATTGTATTCTTGTCTTGGAGCAGGGTCACCTGGTGGAAAGAGGAGATTACCAATCGCTGGTGCAAGATAAAGACAGCCGTTTTCATGCCTTGGCCTATTTAGGGGAGATTAAGTGATATTTTATTAGTTTGGCTGTCTTCTTTTTCTGCTTTTGTGAGGAGTAGTTATATAAGAGCCCGTATTATTTTCATTCCAGGTAGACCCACCTTTGCGGGTGGTATGTCTACCTGGAATGTTATTTATCCTGTATAGCGCACTTGTGCAGTCATTGCGCCTTTTTTTAGAAACGATTCGGTCTCGGCATCGCTGAAGTCCATAAGTGATAGAACATAAATAAAATTTCCCAGGCTATAAGTAAATCAGGGTGTTCTTATATCTTTCGGACTTTTGCGAGACATCATGTGTCCCCCTTTGCATTAATCACCGCTTTTGCTTATAACCAGTTTTATGCGGTGCTAAACTGCTGTTCCCGTGGCGTCTACCCACTCTGAAGCAGCGGGTTGGATAATCCTAACAACTGTTGCAGTAACACCTGTTCCCCCGGTCTCGGTCAGTGTAGGCGGGTTAACCGAATCTACAGCAATCTGGCGAAGGACGTATACCATGTTTCCTACCGCCACTTTATTGCTGCCAACATTTGCTATGGCAGCTATCTTAGCAGCGACTTGCGCGGCAGAATCACCTGCAACTACAGCAACCGTGACTGTGCTGCCGTGTGTGGCAACTTTGATGTTACCAGATGTGTCTGCTCCATGGGTAATCGTCATCCGGTCGATAGACCGTGAACCAGCAGTTTTGCAAAAAACCGGTTTATTGATCCCAGTATCAAAATATACTGTTCCAACATCTGATTCTATGGGCTTGCTGGCGCCCGTTCCACTTAATGTAGTGGTTGGCTTAAACCAACTTGCCCACTCGGTGTTGTCCATATTAGCCATTCTAGACCACACTTCTATCACTCCGGTGGTACTATATGGGTAATACAGTTGCCTGTATGGATTCGCAATGTTTTGTGGTGGCGAGTAAGTAATTAGCAAACCTGCTCTGTTACGCGGAAACTGGGCAACAGTTGGATTTGACGGTGATATAGGCGTTATAGTACAGCTATTGGGAGGATATTCCTGAGGCGTGGTTAAAAACGTTCTACTATCTTTTATTTCCATACCTCCGCCATTCCTAGAAAAAACCGACCCGTCGCATCCAATTGCAAACCGGTTAAGTTCTTGGATATCTCCGATGTCTACCATATTTCCATAAATATCTAATGCATCTGGGATGCTGAGAATATCTACGTTTTGTGAACGTATATAATCTACAAGATCTCTGATGGTCTGTTTGTGAGCATCCGTAAAACTGGTGTTTTGACTGTGCCCTACAAAAATCAACCAGCCTTTTTTCTTAACGGCCTCATCCACCAGATCTTTAAGTTGCTGTAAAGTGTATCCGCCAACATCATTAGTGTGGTTAAAAACTCTAATAAGGTGATTATCTATCGGCGCAATTGGAATTTCTGCCGCTGTTTGGCTGATGAAAGCCATGCAGCCCCTGAAATATTTGCGGGCGAGATTTCGCACTTCTAAATTATGATCCGAAAATGGATAGGTAAAAACATCCCCGGAAAAGCCCCGTGATAGTAAGTCATCCTTAGATTTGCTCATCTCGTGCTCTGCTTCGGACAGCGTTAGTGATGTCATCCGTGTGTGTGTCAGTCCGTGGCTGATACACACGCACCCAAGACTTTGATAATATTTGAGCTGATCCCATGTCATAAAACCAGTGGTCCCGATCCTTTCAGTTGGCACTGCTATGGCGACCGGTATCTTTTTTTCTTTAATTAAAGCATCCCACGCTTCAGGAAAATGTGCGGTAGCATCGTCATCTTCAAAGGATACTATTGGTACTTTCTTTCTAATTCGGCCGATCAGCTCGTTATTTTCCTCTAATTCTTGCAGGCGCGCCACCTCCTCCTGCAAGGCGGTTACGTTGGTAGAATCCCCGCCATCTTTACCTGGCGGTCCTTGTGGACCCATCGGACCAGCCGGCCCGGGTTCTCCCTGCAGGCC
>WQUS01000154.1 GCA_009781965.1 Bacillota bacterium
CGGCATGTTCAAGATCCGTCAGAATGACGTCGAAGCTCCGGGAATCCGGCATATTGCCTGGGAAGGTCCTGTAATACACTGGCATATGGCTGGAAAGCGTGTATACGACGACCTCGGTTGTCTGTTCCAGCGGTAGTCTGTCCTTATTCTTGCCCCAATGGATGTCCGCAAGGCCGCCACCATACGCCGACCTGCTCGTGGTGACCACTGCGCAAATCTCGTCCCTTTGGAGCCTTGCAGCACGCAGCTTCAGTAGAGCCATGCGGTGCTGCTCGGTGATGGACTGGGTCAGCCTTGTAATTACGGAAGGCGTCAGTTCCCTTCCCGAAGGGGCTCTGGCGACATCCTGCCATCTGGCTACGCGATTGTATGTAAATTTCGTGATGTATGGGAACATCGCTAGCGTGATGATATCGTCAACGAGTTCGCAATTCCCGCTGAAGACAGTCTCCAGATCCTGCCGGATGCCGGTCTTAGCGGCGATTTGTTCAAGCAGCCATATGTCGCCGTATAGTCGGTTCTGTTCTTTCCCATTGTAAGCTGGTCTTCCCGGTTTGCGCAGGCCTGTGAGCTTCTCCGCCTCAACCATGTTCCATTCTTTCGGGAAAATCAGCTTGGAACGCTTCTCGGGTGTTGCTGAAATGAACCGATAGTTGGGCGTAAACTTCAGATTCTCGTCAATGGTGCCCCAGTGGATGTAGCGGTACTTCTTTTTCCCCGTCTCCGGGTCGATATATGAAGGCTGTGTACTGGCATAGGTATATCCGTTGTTGATATGTGGCTTAACTCGGTATTGGGCATTAGGATCAACAGGTCTAACCATGTGCATCCCTCCTATTAATAATACAATTGTACTATTAATTAAGAAGGATGTCAAGCACATAATTCCCAAATATCATTGATATTACTAGGCTTCAGAGGACTACGCCAGGTTTCTAGTACAAAAGTGTGTAAAACTCAGAATTATGAGTCGCAGTGCTGTATTTTAATTGACAAACACAGCAATTTTGGTTAGAATTGTTGCAATATACAATATTATTAAAAAACTTACTGGATGTCTTCAAATGAGTGAAAATATGATGAAGGCTTGGCGCTTCCACGGTACAGGCAAACCACTTACTTTTGAAGATGTGCCCGTGCCTCACGCTGGTCCTAATGAAGTTGTGGTGCAGGTCAAAGCTGCGGGACTTTGTCACTCCGATGTCAGTGCGCTCGACGATCCGGGTTGGATGCCGCTGTTTCCCCGTCTTCCAATGACGCTCGGTCACGAGAACGCGGGGGTTATCATTGAGGTCGGTCAAGGCATGGAGCATTGGAAGGTGGGCGATCGCGTGGGCCTTTCTCCGGTGATGCCTGATAATGACGCCATTGGCTATGGAAAATGGGACGGCGGTTTTGCCCCGCAACTCCGGGCCACCGAAGCAAATCTTGTCAAATTGCCTGATGATGTATCGTTCACATATGGCGCAATGGCAACGGATGCCGGGCTTACCGCTTATCACGCCATGGTTACGACAGGTGGCGCCGCGAAAGGAAATAAAGTGGGCGTCATCGGGCTGGGTGGTCTTGGCTATATCGGAGCCCGTGTTGCTGTGCTTCTTGGCGCTGAGGTCTATGCCGCCGAAATTAATCCGGAGACCAAAAAGCTGGCCGGTGAAATTGGCCTGGCAGATGTCGCTGATTCCATTACTGCGTTCAAGGATAAAGGCTTGGAAATCATTGTCGATTACGCCGGATTCGGCACGACGACGGCAGAGGCTATTGAAACCCTGGTCGAGTTTGGCATACTTGTACAAGTCGGTATGGGTCGTCTTGAAGCGACGATCAACACTTACCCGATCATTATTAATCAGCTGTCTATTCGGGGCTCGAAATCAGGCACAAAAGAGGATTTAGCGGCGTTATATGAGTTGATGCGTTCAGGGCAATTGAATCCGCCAATGAATATTATCACGCACGCGGATATTCCAGCTGCGCTGGATCATCTCCGCAAGGGCGGCGTCATTGGACGGTACATTGTCGATTACGACAAGTAATCCTAACAGTAACTATAACGCCCGGCCGGCCACTCTGGTGTCGCCTACCCGCTTGGTTATTTTCATCCGGTCCATGTACTCCAACAGGGGCAGCGTGTATTTGCGGGAGGTTTGCAGCAAATCCCGCATGCCGCCTAAAGAAAGCTCCTTTTGCTCGGCCAGGTGCGCCCGGATCAGGCTGGTGGCCTGTTCGACGGCCTGGCGGTGAAAATACATGCCGTCGGCGATTTTTACCAGGATGCCCCTGGTTAATAAGTAACTGAGATATTCCTGATTGTCTCCCCCTAGGCCGGCTTCTTTGGCCGCCTCATCCCAGCCGGGCGGCTGATACATTGCTGCGGCGAATAAGGCTGTCAGGCGGTTGATGATCTCCTGCTGCCCGGGAGCAGGCTGGGGCTGAAAATCTTTCAGCGCGATGTTTTGCTGCACAGCGGATATCTGGTGATCTTGTTCCAGCCGGGACAGCAGCAAATTGAATTGTTTGCTGTTGAGTTTGGCGAAAAAGCGGGAACGCAATTCTTCCCTGGGGTAGCCGTCCCGCAGCGGAAACTCGCGGTGGTATTTCTCCAGCTCTTGGCGGATGATTTTTTGCCACCGGGACATCACTCCCGCCGCCAGATAGTAGTGCTCCCCTTCCGCGTTAATCAGCGCCGCCCGGCCTGATTCCACCAGCTCAGCCAGCGCGGCGGCGGTTGTTTCTTTGTTCATGCCCGCTCCGGTTGCCACTTCGGCGCCGGTATACATGCGGTCGCCGGCGGTAAGTTGCTGTTCGGCCAGCTCCGCCGGCGTACCTTTTTCGGCGGTGGCCAGGGCGGCCATTATTTCGGGCCGGTTGCGCCGGTGTCTGGCCGGGGCCGGGTCAACTATTAAGCCGCCGCCGACGGTGCGCATAGGGGAATAGGACCGGATGACGAAGCGGTCGTTTTTAGCCACTGCCGCCGGTGTTTCCAGCTGCAGCTGCACGTAGGTTTCGCTGCCTTGCTGCAGTTCTTCCCGGTCCAGCAGGAGCACCCGGCCCAATATTTCAGCGGTGCCCAGGTAGATTCTTACCCGGGCCCGGTGTTTAAGCTCTTTAGGCGCGCTGCGCAGGAGCTGCAGCTTGGCGTCCAGCCGGTGGGAGGGCCGCAAAGCGCCGGGCTGGGCCAGTACGTCGCCGCGAGTCACGCTTTCGGTATCCAGCCCGGTCAGGTTCACTGCCACCCGCTGGCCGGCTTCCGCGGTATCAACCTTGAGGCCGTGCACTTGCAGGCTCCTTACCCGGGACACCCGTTCCCCCGGGTAGATTTGCAGGTTGTCGCCGACCTGCAGGGCGCCGGAGAGCAAGGTGCCGGTGGTGACGGTGCCGAAGCCGGTAACCGTGAAGACACGGTCCACGGGCAGTCTGGGCGGACCGGTGAATTTTCTTTTTTCCACTCCGGCGGCTAATTGGTCGATCATTTGCACCAGTTGGTCCATTCCTTCGCCGCTGACCGCTGATACCGGTATGACCGGAGCGTTCTCCAGTACGGTGCCCTGCAGAAATTCGCCCGTTTCTTCCCGGACCATGTCCAGCCACTCCTGATCCACCAGGTCTTTTTTGGTCAGCACGACCAGCCCTTTTTCTATCTGCAGCAATTGGATGATTTCTAAATGCTCTCTGGTTTGAGGCATGATGCCTTCGTCGGCGGCGATCACCAGCAGGACCAGATCGATGCCGCCCACGCCGGCCAGCATGTTTTTGATAAACCGTTCATGGCCGGGCACATCAATAATCCCGGCCTGTAATCCCCCGGGCAGTTTCAGATAGGCAAAGCCCAGTTCAATGGAGATACCCCGTTCTTTTTCCTCTTTCAGACGGTCGGTGTCGGTGCCGGTCAGGGCTTTGATCAGCACGGTTTTGCCATGATCCACATGGCCCGCGGTACCGATAATGATGTGCTTCAAAAGTTACTACCTCCCGCCAGCGCTTTTACCATCACTTCAACCAGGATGTCTTCCTCCCCCGGCTGCAGGGTGCGTACATCCAGCAGCAGCGCGTCGTCCTGTAATCTGCCAAGCAGCGCCGGTTCTGTGGCCCGCAGGCGGGAGGCCAGCTCGCTGACGGTGATTTGGTCCGGCTGCACCGCTACGGCTATGGAGGGCAAATCTGCCGTGGGCAGGGCGCCGCCGCCAACGGCGGAGTTGATTTCCAGCACCGTGAACCGGGCCTGTCCGCCGGCGGCGGCCGTTAGTTTTTCCGCCAGCCGGCCGGCCAGCGGTCCAAGCTCGTCTTCTCTGGCGGCAAGCATGGCCAGCACCGGTATTTTTTGTTTGAGCTTTGTTTGATCCAGATACTCCCGCAAGGTTGCTTCCAGAGCGGCAACGGTGAATTTGTCAATCCGGACCGCCCTGGTGAGCGGGTTACTTTTCATGGGGTCCAGGTATTTCTTTTTGCCGACGATAATACCGGCCTGGGGCCCGCCCAGCAGCTTATCGCCGGAGAAAGTGACCAGGTCGGCGCCGCCGGACACTACTTCCCGGACGGTTGGTTCGGGGGGCAAACCGAGCTCGCCGGTATTGACCAGTGAACCGCTGCCCAGGTCCGACATGACCGGCAGCGTGAACTGAGCGCCGATGGCCGCCAGCTCGGCGATAGTTGTTTCCCTGGTAAAACCCAGGATGCGGTAGTTGCTTGTATGTACGTGCAGCAGCAGGGCGGTTTGGGCGGTAATGGCCTTTTGGTAGTCCCGGGGGTGGGTCTTGTTGGTGGCTCCTACCTCCACCAGAGTAGCGCCGCTCTGGGCCATTACTTCCGGGATCCGGAAGGAACCGCCTATCTCCACCAACTGGCCCCGGGATACGATCACCTCGCGTCCCCTGGCCAGGGTGCTCAGCGCGAGCAATACGGCGGCGGCATTGTTGTTTACCACCAGAGCCGCTTCGGCGCCGGTTAGCTTGGTCAGCAGCTCTTCTACCGGAGCATAACGGGAGCCACGTTTGCCGGTTTGCAGGTCCAGTTCCAGGTTGGAGTAACCGGAGGCGGCTTGGTTGATGGCCAGGCGGGCGTTTTCTGACAATAGGGCCCGGCCCAGGTTAGTATGTAAAACTACGCCGGTTAGGTTTAGCACCCGGCGCAACTGAGGGCGGTTATCGTTTAAGGCCAGGAGCGAGGCCCGGCTGACCATGGCGGCGGTTAAAAAGTCCCGGGGCCGGATGCCGTCCGGTAAGCTCAGCTGACCGGATTTGATTTCATCCCTGAGCCGGTCGGCGGTCTTTCTAACGGCGGCTAACAGCATGGCGCGGGGGATCTTTGGCGCC
>WQUS01000155.1 GCA_009781965.1 Bacillota bacterium
AAATGCAAGATCAAGCTTCCTTTGTTGGCTTTGATTTTAGTACGGTGTGGGGGATTAGCCCCAATTTTAACAATGGTTATCCATATTTGCAAAATTTACGTCCTGGTCAGTCGATTTCGATTAATTACACTCTAAATATTACGTCTGGAACTGGGGGTACAATATCTGGTTCACCAAGTGCTCAGTACGCAGCAGGCGAACAAATTACTTTGACCGCCACTGCTGATTCTGGTTACCTTTTTGACAGCTGGACCACTACTGGTGTGACCCTGGCAGATATTAACGCGCCTTCCATAACCTTTACCATGCCCGCTAACTCAGTGACGTTAACAGCTAACTTTATCCCGCAACCACCCGAACTATCCGGCGACGCAACATTATCTAGCCTAGCGGTCAGCGCAGGCACCTTGAATCCAACCTTTGACCCTAACACCATCAGTTATGCCGTCACAGTGGGCAACAATATCAGCAGCATTGATATTACTGCCACAGCTAATCACGCCAAAGCAACGGTGGCTGCCACAGGAACAAAAGCTCTTGCTATCGGAGCAAATAGCTTTAACGTAAAAGTTATTGCTGAAAACGGTGCTACCAAAACCTACACCATTATCGTGACTCGCGCAGCAAACAATAATATTGTTACGGTGAATGGGATAGCCATTAACTATACAATGGTCAATGGAATAGTAGTGTTACAACCGAGTCAGAAGCAAATGTCTGCCATTCTTAACGCCTCGGGCAGTAACATTGTATTTGACTTATCGGGACAAAATGCTGTCGATCTATACGTTGGCGCTGGTTGGTTTAAAAACATTGATAAAACCATCACCATTATCACCTCGGGAGGCAGTGCGAGCGTTAAAACAAAATCCCTCTGGAACAATTCAGGCAAAACAAGATTGGTTACCGTGCGCAACAACAACATTGATTTCAAGAATATTTTATAGTGGCTAACCGATCATCATATCCACGACCAGCGGCGATCTGGTCAGCAAATATGATGTCAAGATTATTGGCCAGACAGTTGACGATCTGTATGATCCTCCGGTGAGTAACGGACAGTGGTGAGGGAGATTTAGGGAAATAATTTAAAGAGAAATGTTATAGCGGCACAGCCGGCTCTACTCAAGAAGAGCCGGCTGTGCTTCTTTTATGAAATAACTAAGTACGTTATTTAAATGTTTTGCGATAATCTTTTTTGCTCCAATATAAAATTTGCATTTTTTCTCCTCCGGCTGGGAAGCATAATTGTACGAAAAAGTACTAAATTTGCCCAAGGAGGAGTACCATGACAGCTCTACCTATTGGCATCATCGTCCTGCTGCTGGTTTCGGCGCTAATTTTCTTCGGTTTGGCTCATCGCGTCCTGGACCGGATGCGAATGTCTGACCGGGCAGCCCTGCTCGTCATTATATTTATGATCGTAGGCAGTTTTATCGATATCCCTCTTTCCAGCGGACGCTTCAATGTCTCCCTTAATGTTGGCGGCGCCCTGATTCCTTTAGGGGTGGCCATTTACCTGCTGTACAAGGCTGGCACCGCCAAGGAATGGATCCGGGCTCTGATCTCGACGGTAATCACCGGGGCGGTGATTTTTGGTCTGGGGAATCTGATGGGCCGCGGCGATATGGAACCGGGCGGACGTTTTTTCGGCTTCCTGGACGCCCTGTGGGTGTATCCCATTATCGCCGGCCTGGTGGCTTACATAGCCGGCAGATCCAGACGCTCGGCTTTTATTGCCGCTACTTTGGGGTTGATCCTGGTTGACGTGGCCTACCTGATTTGGCTGGTCTATACCGGGGCGCCCACCGGTACGGTAGCCATCGGCGGGGCCGGCGCTTTTGACGGCATCGTGGTGGCCGGCATCGTGGCTGTTTTAATAGCCGAGGTGATCGGTGAAATCAGAGAAAGACTACAGGGCGGGCCCTCTACTGATCGACCGCCCGAATTGCTAGCCGGCCTGCGTAAACCAATGAGCGGCCGGTTTGAAAATGAAACCGCAAAAGAAGACAAAGTCCCAAATAAAGAGGAGGACCGGTCATGAGCAGAAACCCATACAAAATAGCAGCCGGCGCCGGCGTTCTGGCCCTGGCTTTTTCCCTGCTGGCGTATTTCACCATGGTCGGCCGGGATTATCCGGTCTGGTCGCCGGGGGCTCTGTTTCACAGCTCGGCGGAAGCGGATCATTTTGATAATCAGGTTTTTACCATTAAAGACAGCAACAACACCCTCCTGAGTGAAATGTCCCGGACAGTTCAGGTAGGCGACGAATTGCTTAAGCCGGACGGGCGGCGTTACCGGGTAACCACAGTGAATAATTTTGACGCCCGGGCGGAATTTACCGGCATGGACCGGGATTTTCTGGCCCTGCGGGACGAATATAACGGCCTAACTCTGCCGGCCACGGCCGGCAAAACCGTGGCGCGGGCTTGGCAAACCAGGCCCATAGCCATCTACCATACCCACAGCGCCGAATCCTACGTCCCCACGGACGGCACAGACAGTCAGCCTTATCATGGCGGCATCTTCAAAGTGGGAGACGTCTTTGCCTCAGCGTTGCGCAAATCGGGGGTCAAGGTAATACATGACAAAACCCCCCATGAACCAAGAGACACCAACGCCTATTACCGCTCCAGGCGCACCGCCGTGAAGCTGCTGAAACAAAACCCGGTGGCCCTGATCGATGTGCACCGGGACGGGATCCCCGACCCCAATTACTATATTAAAAATATCGACGGTTCCGAAGTAACCCAATTGCGTCTGGTGGTGGGCAGACAGAATCCCAAAATGCACTCTAATATGGAATTTGCCAAAAAGGTTATGGCCGCGGCAGATAAAATATACCCCAATATAGTTAAGGAAATTTTTATCGCCCACGGTAATTACAATCAGGATCTGTTATCCACCGCCATGTTGATAGAAGTCGGCACCCATACCGATTCCCGCGTTGAAGCGGAAAAAGGCGCCACCATGTTTGCCGACGCTTTGCCCACTATCCTTGGCATGACCGGAACAATACCGGGCAACGAAGGCCCAGCCGGCGGCGCCGGCCCTGCCGCCCAAACACCCGGGGCCTGGAAAAACGTGGCCTGGCTCTTGGGCATCCTGATTCTGGGCAGCGGCGCTTTCCTGTTAATCAGTGCCGGCAGTTGGGACAAAGCACGGCAGCGACTGCGCAGTTTTTGGCGGCAGGAGGTCTCCATTGGCTCCCCGGCCAAAAAGCCCGGCGCCAATGACCGTAAGAAGCCTAACGACAAAGAATAGTGACGCGGAGTGAACGGCATGGAACAATATATGATCACTATTATTATGGGCAGCACGGCCGGAATCGTTTCGCGCATTTTGCTGACGCGGCTGGATTACCGTCAGTACCCCGGTTATCCCCACGGGTTAATCTCTCATATTTCCCTGGGCGCCATCGCTTCGGCCCTTGGCGCGGTGGCGGTACCGGCCCTGCTGAACAAAGATTTCACCGCCTTCACTTTCCTAGCCCTGGCTGCCCAACAATTCCGGGACATCAGAAATATTGAGCGGGAAACCCTGCAGAACCTGGAGGAAAAGAGGCTGGAAAAGCGCGGCAACGATTATATTGAAGGCATCGCCAGAACATTCGAAGCCCGCAACTATCTGGTGATGGCCACAGCCTTCATTACCAGCGCCGTTTCTTTGGCGGGATTCTGGTATGGCGTAGCCACAGCCATAGTTTTACTGGCGCTCAATATGAAATTCATGGGCGGCAACAGTATCGGCAAGATATGTGAGGTTTTGCCGGCCACAATCAATTTTCAAGGTCCGGTATTATTTGTTAATGAGATTAGCATTATGAATATCGGGCTGCCCGCCTCAAGGGAAAAAATATTAAACGAGGGGCTGGGAGTAATATTAAAGCCGCATGACGACAATGCCCGGGCCACCTTGCACGACCTCGGACAAAGGATGGCCATTACCCACACCGCGGCTGTGATCTTAGGCAGTAAAAAGGATGTGGACACTCCCGAGTTCACCCCGCTGGCCCGTAAAAATCCTGATACCGGCGAACTGGCTATGTTTATTCTCCCTATGTTCAAGGACATGGATGCTCTTTTGACGGCGGTCAGGAGAACGCCCCTTTTGGAAAGCGCCTCGATCAAACCGCTGAAGGCTCAGGCCGGCCGCATGGCGGCGAGGTGACGCATTTGGGCGAGCTGTTGGCTGCGATCATCACCGAAGAAGAAAAAGGGAAAATAACCGGAGATATCCCTATTTTTATCGCCCAAAACCAGGATGAAAAAGTGCAGATCGCCGTTTACCTGTCCAAGACCTTAGACGGCGCAGTGCATGACCTGGGAAACGGAGTATACTATATCGTCAGGCATTAACTAAGCGAAACCACGCCTTGACTAACTTCCCCGGCTGGCGGATAATGTAACAAGCAATAACAGCAACGGAGGAATCTTTCCTATGCCAACCAGTGGGCCAACCAGGGGGCTGGTAGTCAAGGATATTGAGGCTGACAGTATCGCGGCGGAATTAGGCGTCGAACAGGGCGATACCGTGCTGCGGATCAATGACGCCGCGATTAAAGACATTATTGATTACAAATTTTACAGCACCGAGGAAAATTTGCAGCTACTGCTGCAAAAAAAAGACGGCCGGCAATGGCTGTTGGAAATTGAAAAAGATTTTGACGAATCCCTGGGCCTTGACTTTCATGGCGACGGGCTGGGCAAAACCATGCGCTGCCGCAATAAATGCGTTTTTTGTTTCGTGGATCAAATGCCCGTCCGGATGCGCCCGTCCCTGTATGTCAAGGACGACGATTACCGTTTGTCCTTTGCCCAGGGCAACTTCATTACTTTAACCAATGTGAGCGCCACCGAGCTGAAACGCATTGCCGTCATGCGCCTCAGTCCGCTGTATGTGTCAGTACATACCGTCAACCCGGCTCTGCGGCAGAAAATCATGAGTCACCCAGGCGCGGGGCGAATCATGGAACAGCTCAAATTCCTGGCCCAAGCCGGCATCGAAATACACACCCAGGCTGTGCTGTGCCCCGGTTTGAATGACGGCGCCGAACTGGAACGCACCATCCGGGAACTTGGTTCCCTCTGGCCGGCGGTGCGCTCTTTGGCGGTGGTGCCGGTGGGGCTTACCGCTCACCGGAGTGGGCTGCCCCATCTGCGCCCTTACCAGCCGGATGAAGCCAGAGCCGTAGTGCGGCAGGTTCAGCAGTGGCAAAAGGAGTTCCTGGCCCGGTACGATAACCCGCTGGTTTTTGCCAGCGACGAATTTTATCTTACCGCCGCTGAGCCGATACCACCGGCAGCCAGTTACGGCGATTTTCCCCAAACCGAGAATGGCGTCGGCCTGGTCCGGCTCTTTAAGGAGCAATGGCGCCAGGCGCGGCGGAAGCTGCCTAAGGCCGCCGCCAGACCGGTCCGGGCGACGCTGGTTACCGGCACCCTGGCTGGACCGCTGCTGCGCCAGGTGACGGACGAGCTGAACCGGATCGGCCAGGTGCAAATAGGGCTCCAGGTTTTGCAAAACAACTTTTTTGGTCATAATGTTACTGTGGCCGGATTGCTTACCGGCCGGGAGTTAATCAACGGATTAACCGGGCACGAGCTGGGGGAGAAGGTATTGTTTCCCTCGGTAATGTTGCGCGATGGCGACGAAGTATTTCTGGACGATATTACCGTAGCTGAAATTTCCCGCTGTTTGCAAACGCCTGTCCTTCCCGTGGACGGGCCGGCGGATTTAGTGAGAGAGATGGGGTTATAACCATGGCCGATCCAATTGTGGCTATTATAGGCCGGCCTAACGTAGGCAAGTCAACTCTGTTTAACCGCCTGGTCGGAGCCAGGGTGGCTATTGTTGAAGATACACCGGGGATCACCAGGGACCGGCTCTATGAGCATGCCGAATGGAACGGCAGGCAATTCACTCTGGTGGATACCGGCGGTTTGGACTACCGGGACGAAGGTGATTTCGCCATCCATATCCGTTCCCAAGCGGAACTGGCTATTCGTGACGCCGACATGCTGTTGTTCGTGGTGGACGCCCGCAGCGGGGTCACCGGTACTGATGAAGAATTGGCTCAGGTACTGCGCAAAAGTGATAAGCCGGTGCTCCTGGTGGCCAACAAAGTCGAGGATTTCAGCCAGCCAGACCTTCTTTTCGATTTTTACCGGCTGGGATTGGGCGAGCCGCTGCCTGTTTCCGCCGTAGAAGGCCGAAACACCGGCGACTTACTGGATCTGGTGCTGGAAAAACTGCCGGCTTCGGCAGTAGAGGCGGCAGATGATGAGCGCATCAGAATTACCGTGGTCGGACGGCCCAATGTTGGTAAATCCTCGCTGGTAAACGCCATTTTAGGCGAAGAACGGGTCATTGTCAGTGATATCCCCGGCACCACCAGGGATGCCGTTGATACCATCGTCAAACGCGATGATAAGGAATATATCCTGGTTGACACAGCGGGGATGCGCCGCCGCAGCCGGATTGACCATTCCACCGAAAAATATAGCGTTATCCGCTCGCTGCGCGCCATTGACCGCGGAGATGTGGCCTTGCTGTTAATTGACGCCGTAGAGCAGCTTACCGAACAGGACAAAAAGATTGCCGGCTATATCCATGAGCAGGGCAAAGGGATAATCTTGCTTGTTAACAAGTGGGATCTGGTGGAAAAGGACAGCAAGACCTCCAACCGTTACGTGCAGGATTTGCGTGACGGTCTGGGATTTATGCAGTATGCGCCGGTGTTGTTTGCCAGCGCTTTGACCGGGCAGCGGATCTCCCGGGTGCTGGAACTGGTTGATTTTGTCAGCGAGCAGCAGAACATGCGCGTCGCCACCAGCGGCTTGAACGATTTAATCAGGGACGCGGTGCTGCGCAATCCGGCCCCCACCGACAAAGGCCACCGGCTGAAAATTTTTTACTGCACCCAGGCGGGGGTTAAGCCACCCACTTTTATTTTATTTGTTAATGAACCGGAACTAATGCATTTTTCCTACTTGCGTTACCTTGAAAACCGGTTGCGCTCAGCCTACGGTTTCGAAGGCACTCCGGTACGGCTGCTGATGCGTAAAAGGGACAGCAGATATTAAAGGTAATTAAAGGAAGTGATTTTGGTGGGTCCCCTGGGGGCTGTCATTATTAGTTACCTGATTGGTTCAATCCCCTTCGGCTACCTGTTAGCCAGACTGAAAGGGCTGAATATTACCGAACACGGCAGCGGGAACATCGGCGCCACCAACGTGTGGCGCAATATGGGACCGGCGGCCGGTCTGGCAGTGCTATTGCTGGATATGGGCAAGGGAGCGGCCGCGGTATTTATCGGCCGGGCAATGGGCGGCGCCGAAACCGAACTGCTGACCGCCGCAGCCGCCTTATGCGGCCATAGCTGGTCAGTGTTCCTGGGCTTTAAAGGCGGCAAGATGATTGCCACCGGCGGCGGTATTGTTTTGGCCATGTCGCCTCTGCTGGTTTTAGTCGGCCTGGTGGTCTGGCTTGTCACTGTCGGCCTTAGCAGGTATGTATCCTTGGGCTCCATGCTGGCCGCGGCCTCGGTACCCATAACCATGACCGTCATTAAAATGGATCCCTGGCATATCGCCTTTGGCGTGCTGATGACGGCGGCGGCGGTCTATAAGCATCGCGCCAATATCAAAAGGATACTTGCCGGAACCGAATTTAAGGTAGATTTAAAAATAGCGAAGGGTGGACGCCGATAACCATGTCGGACAGTAAAAAAATTGCGGTGCTGGGCGCCGGCAGCTGGGGCACCGCTCTGGCCCGCCACCTGTCCTTTCTTGGCCATGATGTATTCCTCTGGTCCAGACGGACAGCCCTGGTAGAGGAACTGAGCGAGACCCGGACCAACAGCAATTATCTGCCGGGCGCCCTTATTCCGGACCAGCTGGTGATCACGGGCGATCTGGATGCAGCCCTGCTCGGCGCGGCCGCCATCGTATACTGCGTACCGTCCCACAGCTTCAGAGAGATGCTGCTGGCATCCCTGCCCGGAATCAAGGAAGGAACATTGATAGTCAACACCGCCAAAGGCATTGAAGAAAATACCATGCTGCGCATGTCCCAGGTATTCTCACAAGTGGCGGGAAAGGCAAGAGCCCTTGATTACGTGACCCTCTCCGGGCCCAGTCATGCCGAAGAGGTGGCGCGGCATATGCCCACTGCGGTGGTGGTAGCCTCCGCGGCGCAAAAATCGGCGGAAACAGCCCAGGATCTTTTTATGGGCGACTGTTTCAGGGTTTACACCAACCCGGATATCATTGGCGTAGAATTAGGCGGGGCGCTGAAAAATATTATCGCTCTTGGCACTGGCATTGTTGACGGCTTGAACGGCAGCGACAACGCTAAAGCCGCCCTGATGACCAGAGGCATGGCGGAAATCACCAGGCTGGGCGTGGCTATGCACGCCAACCCGCTCACCTTTGCCGGGCTGGCGGGGATCGGCGACCTGATTGTAACCTGCACCAGCATGCATAGCCGCAATCGCAGGGCTGGCATTGAGATCGGCCGGGGCAAAGAACTGAGCGAAGTTTTAAAAAATATGCACATGGTAGTGGAAGGGGTGCGCACCACCGGCGTGACCCACGAGCTGGCCGCCCAATGGGGGGTAGAGATGCCCATCACGGAACAAGTATATCAGGTGCTGTTTAACGGGCTGCACCCGGCGCACGCGGTTAAAAACCTGCTCACCCGCACTAAGACCCACGAAGTAGAGGAAGTGGCGCTGACTAAAATCAATGTCAGCATTAAAAGCACATACAAAAGCTAACCAAACGAAGGAGTGTGGAATAAGTGATTTTACTCGAATTTGCAGGCAAACGTCCTCAAGTACATCCGGATGCCTACGTGGCCCCGACGGCCACTCTAATCGGTGATGTTGTGGTTGAAGAAGGGGCGATCATCCTGTTCGGCGCCGTTTTGCGGGGGGATTTGGGCCAGGTGCGCATCGGCAAATTCACCAGTATCCAAGATAACGTTGTGGCGCACACCCTGCCGGATGGCCGGATCACCGTCGGCGCTAATGTCACCGTGGGCCATGGCGTGGTATTGCACAACTGTACCATTGAAGACGGAGCTATGATCGGCATCAACGCAGTGATACTGGACAATGCGGTAGTAGGCAGCGAAGCCATGATCGCGGCCGGTTCGGTGGTTGGCGACAACGTCAATATTCCACCCCGCTACCTGGCGGCCGGCGTGCCCGCCAAGCCCAAAAAAGAACTGCCCGGCAGTACGCTGGACAGAGTTCGTTTAGGTCCCAATGTCTATCAAAATTTACGGCGGATTTATCTACAGGAAAATCGCGCTCATACAGATTCCTAAGCGCGATTTTCGGTACTTTAATCCTTAATCCCGGCCATAAATATGGCCGGCATATTTTTTAAGTGAATGAAAAACCCGGCCAATAAACCTGCGGCTTAGCGTATCACGCGCGCCGCGCCCTTATAGTTGCTGGCGTAATATTGATCACTTAAGGAAGACACAATGACTCCATGATTAGTGGACGAGTGAATAAACTTTCCTCCTTCAGTGTAGATACCTACATGCTGAATCTCTCCGCTGCCGTAAAAACCAAAGAAAACCAGATCCCCAGCGGTCAGTTCCTCCCGCGATATCTCAATACCGGCCTGGAACTGAGCCGCCGCATTATGCGGCAGATTAATGCCGTGCTGCTTAAACACATACATGGTAAAACCGGAACAATCAAAACTGTTTGGTCCGCCGGAACCATATACATATGGTTTACCCAGCAAATCAAAGGCAGTTTTTAAAACCGGCCGCACATCCGAGCCACTCCGGGAAGTTGTCGGTGCGGCGCTACGTTCCCCGCTGACATTTTTTGTTGCTGTTCCTTTTATTGCCGTTTCTTTTGTTACCGTTCCTTTTGTTGCCGGAGCCGGATCGACTGTACTTTTAACCGCCGGTTCTGTATATGTATTTTTATAGCGGATGTTTTGCTGAAAAACAACACCATCTCCGGCGCCAAACACGGTAACCGTCGGCTGCATGGGAAGAGCCAAAGCCAGACCGGGCATCATGAGCCCCATCACTACAATGCCGCATAAAACCAGTAACGTTTTTTTGAATATCCCTCTGCTCATAAATACTCCTTCCGTTTAGATCTTGTCCGCATGACAGATAATTCGACACCGGGATAGTTTTTCCTGCATAACCAATTAATTAATTATTTTTTAATCGCAAAGAATTTTTCTGGATCCAGTAATAAACCAGTAATAAACGGAAGCGAACCTAATATATATATATTGTTACCATATACCGCTGGAAAAAAATGTTCAATACCAAAGATTATTTTCACCGTCTTCCTGCCGGTGGGGGGGATGCATAAACGGGTTTTACCATTTGCATATAAATTTTGCACTTTTTAAAGGGAGGAGTGCGTTCATGGAAAAGTATGATATTTTCCGCGATATAGCGGAACGCACCGAAGGCGATATCTACCTGGGTGTAAGCGGCGGCGTTAGGACAGGCAAATCTACCTTTATTAAGCGGTTTATGGAATTAATGGTGCTTCCGAACATTGAAAACATTTATGAAAAAGAAAGAACCAGAGACGAGATGCCCCAAAGCGCCAACGGCAAAGCGATCACGACCACCGAACCAAAATTTGTACCCGATGAAGCGGCGGAAATTGAAATCAGTCCCAGCCTGAAGGTTAAAATCCGCTTGGTAGACTGCGTAGGTTACCGGGTGGAAGGAGCCTTGGGTTATGAGGATGAAGAAGGCAACCCGCGCATGGTGTCCACTCCCTGGTTCGACGAGCCGATACCATTTGAGGAAGCAGCCGAGATGGGAACCAGAAAAGTAATCAGCGAACATTCCACCATCGGCATAGTGGTCACTACGGACGGTACGACCACGGATATCCCCAGGGAAAATTTTACACCGGCCGATGAAAGGGTAGTCCAGGAGCTCAAGGAAATCAGCCGTCCATTTTTAATGGTTCTGAACAGCACCAAACCGGACCATGAGGAAACAGTGCTTTTAGCGGACGAATTAGCGGATAAATACGATATTCCGGTGGTGCCGATAAACTGCGCGGAAATGACTCAGCAAGACATCCTGCTCGTGCTGGAAAAAGCCTTGTTTGAGTTCCCGGTTAACGAAGTAAGCATTGCCATGCCCCTCTGGGTGGAGGAACTGCAACCCCAGCATTGGCTGCGCAGTAAATTCGATGACGCGGTGCATGAAACCATTCAACAGGTCAGACGTCTGAAAGACATTGATGGCGCCGTAGAAAAACTTGGCGATTATGACATGGTGCAGCAGGTCAGTTTGAAAAATATGGATATGGGCAGCGGCACCGCCGCTATTGAAATTGCTTCAAAGCCGGAAATATTTTATCAGGTACTGGGGGAAGAAACCGGCTTCCAGCTGGAAGGAGATCACCAACTGTTTAAACTGGTCCGGGAACTGGCGGTGGCCAAACGGGAATATGATAAAATAGCCGCCGCTCTGACGGAGGTGCGCGAAAATGGTTATGGGGTAGTCAACCCCACCATGGATGATATGAACCTGGAAGAACCGGAACTAATCCGGCAGGGCAGCCGGTTTGGCGTTAGGCTTAGAGCCAGTGCTCCTTCCATTCATATGATTAACGCCAAGATTCAAACGGAAATTACCCCGATTATCGGCACTGAGAAACAGTGCGAAGAACTGGTCCGTTATATGCTAAGCGAATTCGAGGAAAATCCGGGGAAAATCTGGAACTCGGAGATATTCGGTAAATCAGTTAACGACTTGGTCCGGGAAGGGATCCAGAACAAATTGCAGCGGATGCCGGAAAACGCCCAGGGGAAACTGCAAGAAACGGTGCAGCGGATTATCAACGATGGCAGCGGAGGACTAATTTGCATCATTATTTAAAACCGGCCTTGACGGCCGGTTTTGCATCCCATTAAAAAGAGGCGTATCCCCGCGGGGATAATGCCTCTTTTTAATCATAGGAGATCTATTAATCCCTAACATCTTATTGACGTCAATTCTAGTTATTTATACAATATTTGCAATCATCCAATTCAAATATTTGTTTGCCAGCGGAAACAATCTGCCCTATGGACTAACCTACACAGGTTATGCCCGCCGGGGATTTTTTGAGCTGTTGTTTTTAACCGGTCAATAATAATCGGCAAAACCCAAGAACAATCCAACGATTAAATGGATGAATGAGCTGATTGGTTGTTGTAAAGGACTGGTAATGTATGTTTTCCACGCAGCAAAAACGCTATATCATATTGGTACTGGGCGCGTTATTAATTTGCGTCGTGCTGTTATTTTCCGGTCGTACCATACGCTATTTCATGAATGATGAGCACCGTTTCTTTAATCAGCCGGCTCATTATACAAACAGCAAAATCATCATTTACAAAAAAGAGCGCGAATTGGAATTATATGCGGATGATAAGTGCATCGGCATTTTTAAAGTCGCCCTGGGCTCGAAGCCGGTCGGGGAGAAAAATAAAGAGGGCGATAACCGAACCCCGGAAGGTGAATACTTCATCTGTACCCGGCATGATCAAAGAACAAATAACGGATTCTTTCTGGGGATCAGTTATCCAAACATATCGGACGCCCAAAGAAATCTTGACGCCGGAGCAATCGATCGTCAAACCTTTGACCAAATCAAAGCCGCCATAGATAAGCAAAAACAACCGCCATGGGATACCCCTTTAGGCGGAGCAATCGGCATACACGGAGGCGGCAACGGCATAAACTGGACAGCTGGCTGCATCGCGCTTGCCAATAAAGATATCGATATCGTTAAAGATTACGCGCCACTTAGAACACCCGTAATCATTTACGCCTCCCGAAAAGAGGCGCCATAATACATTTTACGATTCTGAAGCAGATGTGGAATTAACCGACATCATCGAAGTTTACACTCTTGA
>WQUS01000156.1 GCA_009781965.1 Bacillota bacterium
CCTGCCGAAGGGGGCAAATCCCTCTGGCGCTCCCTGGGGGAACGGAAGTCCCTGCGGAATTTTTCCGGCGCCGGAATTAGCAGCCAGGAATTGGGCCGGCTGGCCTGGGCGGCAAGCGGCGCCAACCGGGTGACAGTGCGAGGCGATTTCTATTTTCGGACCGCTCCTTCAGCCGGAGGCCTTTACCCCATTGAGACCTATATACAGATCAACCGGGTGGAGGGTTTGCAGCCGGGGATTTACCATTACAGCGTCCCCAAGCACGGGCTTTACTTACTGCGGGAGGGTGATTTCAGAACGGCTATGTCCGAAGCGGCTTTGGCCCAGCGCATGGTGGGGCATGCGGACATCGTTTTCCTCTGGACGGCGGTAACCGGCCGGAATTTCTGGAAATACGGCCAGCGGGGCATCCGCTATATTTACACCGATGTGGGCCACATCGGGCAAAATGTTTATCTGGCGGCAGCGGCCCTGGAGCTGGGCTGTTGTGCCATCGGGGCTTTTTACGACGATGAGGTCAATAACCTTTTGGGGGTCGATGGCGAAGAAGAAACAATAGTATACATGGCTGCGGTAGGCCGGGTAAAATAGCGGGACCGGGGATGAGAAGGGGATACAGAGAATACAAGGGATACAAGAGATACAAGGGAAAACGAAGCCGAAAAAGGTCATGCCTGCTGCGCTGTTTTCGATGCTTTTAAGTATTCAGCTATCGTTTCAAGTTGCGCTTGGATTCCCTCGAATCGCTGAGATAGATCGAGAGTCTTCACACTGATCCTGTTACCGCTAATCATGTAATCATCGTCCGGCGTGATTGGCTCGTCGGTTTTGGCATATAGCAAAACCCCGCTGACATTGCCTCTTACACTTCCGGCGGCATTGCTGACATAGCTGTAGATTTGATACATATTGCCCGAATGATAAGAGGCTTTGCCAAAGTAAGCGGTCATCGTTTTGCTATACCATTTGGTGTCAATGATAATTGTTCTGCCACCATAAGTTAGGGTCGTGTCGCTCCTCATTGAGGGTAGATATGCGCTATCCGAATGGCAATCCAAATCCCAGTCAATCTGACTTGCCCGGGGGTGGAATTCAGGATGATGATAGCGGAAGTATTCCCGGACGAACCGCTCATAAAGCTGATGCATCTTTTCATCGGACAAAAACGATTGCAGCTTCCTTGCGCCGTTCTCTTCGGTCATAAGCAAGCCGTCAAACAGCAACCGGCAGACCGGCAAAAGCATTTTGTATTCTTTATTGAGCCTTTGTACTTTCAAAAGGTCAAACCGTATTTCTGGCGGACGAACATCTTTTACCCCGCCAAGATAGCCGGTAAGCCGTTTAAGGCTGCTTTTGGTTTGCGCCGCTAACTCCCCGTGGTGCAGTAAAACTAGCGCGGCAGCTTTGACCACTTGATTAGGAAGCGTGTCCTCAGTAAATTCGTCATATTCGCAAATAAGCTGACGGGTCAAATGAGTCATGCCGCCAATAGATTTGGTAACGTCAATTTTGCCCCGTACCCCGCTCAGCGTTTCAGTATGCGGTGAATAATCACGGTGAATACCGCGTTTAATCTGGCGGGTCATGCCACGCAAAATAATCTCCGCAAACAGTGAATGGATGTTGGCAAAATCCTCAACCGCAAAGCCGGCGGTGTTTCCCGCCGTCAGCCCTTGGAACGCGTACGCAAGCATGTAATAAATATTTGCAATTTTAATCGCCATCTAACGCGCCTCGCAACTTCTTGGTCCATTGGTCAGCTTTCGTTGGCTCGTCAATCCAATATTCAGCAAGAAGCGGAATCAGACTGTATTCCACAATGGCACGGAGTTTCACGTCATCGTAGTCCTTGCCGCAAAAACGGTCGTGACCGATTCTGAATCCTTTGCCCAGCAACGGGTCGGCGGCAATCTCCTCGTTTAGTTTGCAGATGGTTTTGACAAGTGAGTTAAACTTTGCGTTGCTTAACTCATCTTGGTGATAGCTAAAACTAACGGTTTCAAAGGCCGGCTCAATATCGAAAAAAGCAAAGCGGCGGCGTAAGGCGTAATCTATCAAGGCTAGGCTGCGGTCGGCAGTGTTCATCATGCCAATGAGGTAAAGATTCTTAGGCACGGCAAATTGCTCGTTCTCATACAATAAACGGATGCTTTCCCCACGCTTATCCTTTTCGATAAGCATAAGCAACTCGCCAAAAATCTTACTCAGGTTGCCCCGGTTTATTTCATCAATAATGAAGAAATAGTCATTTTCATCGTCGTCAGCGGCAGTTTTGCAAAATTCGTAAAATGTGCCGCGCTTTAGCTCGAAACCGTCATTGGTCGGGCGAAAGCCCATAATGAAGTCTTCATAACTGTAACTTTGGTGGAACTGGACGAACTGGATCCGGCTCTCGTCTTTCTCGCCCATCATTGACCAGGCGAGCCGTTTGGCGGCGTAGGTTTTGCCCACCCCAGGCGCACCTTGCAGAATCAGATTTTTATTGTGTTCCAAAAGCCCCACCAGCGTGTCGTATTGCTGTTCGTCCATAAATACATCATTAAGGAAGTTATCTGCATCGTATTTATCCCATTTCTTTGGCGGCGGCTCAACCGGCATTGTATCATCTGCTTTAGCAAAGCAAGCCTTGATTTTCTGCACTAACTCTGTGTAAGGGGTTAGGTCGGTCAGCGTTTTGAACGGTGCTTGAATCTCATTGGTCGCCTTTTGATAATCCCAAGAGCCGTTGTGGGTCCAATTAACGGAGCGAATATGGTAATAATCTTCAACAACCGGTTGCGCCGGTTCGTATTGGTAGTCTCCGGTAACCTCGCCGCGCCCGATAATCTTGCGTACTCCTTGTTTGACGAAAATAATATCGCCAATCTTTATGTCATGGGTAAATTGCCAACAGCAATGAGCATCATTCTTGCCAAGGCCTTTTTCCTGAATAGCGGCTTTTGATTTATAATCCCGCAGGTTGCCCAAGTTATTCCAGCCAATCGCCATGATTCCAGCTTTATAAAAAGCATCCCAGTGTTGCGCATTGGGTCCTGGGGCATATAACCAATACCTGGGTCTGTTATCTTCAGGAGGCGGTGTTGGCGGCGGAACCAATCCGTACCCAAAATAGGCGATATCCATAGCAAGTATCCGATAGTTGCTGTCAGCAAAACAGTCCGGGGTCAGGCGGTTGCGGCTCATTGCGGTTAATTCCTCATCTTTGATTGCCACGCCACGAATGAGCTCGAAGAGATCGGCGCAGTTGGCGTATTGCTCCTTTTTATCATATTTGGGTGTGTACCCGACATACGCCGCAAACTTTCGGTAAACCGACGATTTAAAAATGTAGTATGTATCGGGATATTTGAATGTCAGATAGACGCTAACGGCGTGGAGGTCTTGGAAGGATTGTTTCCAGCCGCTGTATTGCGCCTGCTCCCTTTGACGTTTCAGAAATGGTTCAAACGCTTGTTGGAAGTCCACAATCCGTTCTTTTAGCGGCAATGTTTCGTCGTAGAGATTCTTAAACAGCATCCGCACAGTTTCGGGCTCCTGTTTGGCAAACTCGGCGAGAACTCTATATGGGAAATAGTAGGCCCCAACAAGGAGAGTTTCATGTTTCGCAAGGGAGTTGTTTAGCATTGCCGAAAAGTCCGGGGCCTCAATGTTCCAAGTATCTTGAAAATGTTTCACTGCAATCCACTTGAAATTTTCCTCCTCGTTGACGCGTTCAAAATCGGCTTTATACAGGGCAATGACCTCTTTGATTTTTGCGATCACGGTTTCCATAAGCATACCTCTCAGTTGTCGTTATTTACTTTGCTCACGATGCTCTTTGCTTTGGGCTTAATAATATTATAATGGCGCTGGCACTTTTCGCCTAGGGGGCAACCGCCGCAGGCAGGATTTTTCCGGCAGTGCTCTTTGGCGTTGATCACAATTAAAGCGTGAAAGCTGTTATAAACTTCCGCCTTAGGGGGCAGATGGCTCTCAAAATAAGTCTTGACCACCTCATAGTTTTTCCCCGCGTTAATCGGGTACCGTCCGCAAAGGCGGACAGTGTAAGCGTCTACCACAAATGTGGGAAAGCCGAATGCGTACAATAATATCGAGTCGGCAGTTTCCGGACCGACGCCTTTGGTTGCGAGCAGTTCGGCCCGTAATTTGGCAAACGGTTCCCGTTGCACAGTGGGAACATCATAGCTGTATCCCTGAAACCATGCTGTTATCGCTTTCAAGTACTTTGCTTTTTGATTAAAGAACCCTGCCGGACGGATTATTTTTGCCAATTCAGCGAGATCAGTGTTCGCTACGGTTTCCGGCGCGAGATTATCGCCGAAGTTAGCGATGGCTTTTTTGACGTTACTCCAGGCTGTGTTCTGAGTCAGCACCGCTCCGACGATGACCTCGTAAGGAGTTTTTGCCGGCCACCAGTGCAGCTCACCGTAATGGGCGAGGAGGGCTTCATATATGGATAATAACTTACCGCCCATTTGTAACCCCCATCTGCGGAAACAAGTCCTTAATCATTGGTTCCACCAGAATTTCCTGGTACACCGCCCGGCCGGTTTGGAGCATCGTCTCAATTAACGTGCTGTCCCAGGGGACTTGCCGGCCGGCCAGTTTTTTCAGCTGCTCCGGAGTCAGCTCGACGCCTTTGGGCGCTTGCAGATAAGCGGCGCTGTCAAAAAACCACGGTTTGAAGGATGAACCGTACCGCTTAGCCAACCGCCGGCCGATTTCCAAACCGCCGGGATCAAAATCGCCTCCGTAGCAGATGGTACAGCCGGCGACCGCCAGTTGATCCAACAGTTTAAGAGCCGCCACGCTGGGCTGGCCGCTGGTGCAGACCAGGGCCGGAACGTCGGCGCCGGCTGCAGTCCTGGTTCCGGCAAAATCCAGGATGCTGCTGAAAACAGCGGGGTTCTCCAACGTGTAAACTGTAGTCGGCAGCCAGCCGGTCGGTTGTTCTAAAAAACGCAGGGGCAGCAGTAAGGGATTGGCAGCGGGGGAGGAGAAGACGGGCTCACGGGGATCCCCCGGTTGTGTCCTCAGTCCGGCCACAATCACGTTGGAAGACAGATCGTCCTCTGCCAAGCCGGCTTGGCTAAAGAGCACTTTTCTTTTTTCCGCCCCGTATTCGGTTTCGGTAAGCCCATAGATGTGGTGCAAGCCGAAGAATAATAGACGGCCCAAGGGCTTGTCGCCATCCAAAGCATGGGGGTCGCCAGTCAGCCCGGCGGCAAATACTGGCAGTCGCTGCCGGCGGGCCGGATGCCGCACCAAACTGTCCATGGCCTCAACGCAAGCGGACAGCAGCGCC
>WQUS01000157.1 GCA_009781965.1 Bacillota bacterium
ACATTCCCGGGTCAAATACTCTGAGAAGCATTACGGCGAAGGAAACGGCAGCGGCGAGCGAGTCCTCAACCCGGTGACGGAGGTTTTCATTGACGAGGACGGTTACATGGAGATGGATATGGTGCAAATTGAAGGCGTGGACTCAACCAGGCGGGTAACCAACGGTAAGCTGGCGGACGGCGCCTCGCTGATCGTTAAGGAGAAGCTCATGACCAGTGGTACGCAAACCGCGCGCACTGAGTTCACCATCAGTCTCGACGGCAAAGGATCAAGCACTAATGTGGTCTCCCGGTCCGTGGCCAAGGGCAAATCGCTGCAGGAGTTTATCTCCAAGATTGACGGTAATAATGACTGCTACGGCCATTCGGAATGTGACGCGATCATCATGGACGAAGCGCGTGTACAAGCACTGCCCGAAGTTTCAGCTAACCATGTTGACGCTTCTCTGGTGCATGAGGCGGCCATCGGCAAAATTGCCGGCGAGCAAATCGTGAAATTGATGACGCTCGGCCTGACCAGGGAAGCCGCCGAGGCAGAAATTGTGAACGGGTTTTTGAAATAGGTTACTAGACAGCATTGAGACGGCCCGTAAAGCTATTAACCGTGCGCTCATGCTCTTTCGAGAAATCGCTTTCGGTTAATAGCTTTACGGGCCTGGGCTAGGAGTGCTAACGAACATTAAATAGTCTCGAACCTCGAATTTCGAACCTCGAACATCGAGTTAACCGTGCGCTCATGCTCTTTCGAGAAATCGCTTACGGTTAATAGATTTGCGTGCCTGGGCTAGGAGTACTAACAAACACAGGGTCTGACCAGTAACTGAAATAGTCAAATTTACACTGGCAAAATAGAGCGAATAGAGCGGGTATCCAGGAAGGCCGGGCAAACAATTGTTTCCCCGGCCTTATTGCTTCCCAGCTGCCTAATGTGCGCCGGTGTTCGAGCCCGGCTTATACGGACCGGTTTATACGGAGGGAAACAAACTCGGGTCCGTATGGGGAATAAAAATGGCGGAAACAAACTCTTCCATAAAGATATTGCCCACACTCAGTTCCAGATAACTGATCTTAGCGGCAATATCTTCAATTTGTTCCCGGGCCTGTTTGGATAACAGAACCTTTTTGGCGCCGGCCACGGAACTGTTGCCAATGTAAGTATATTTATCCAGGGGCATATCGGGCAGCAAACCAATGTTAATAGCATCCCGGATGTTGATATATTTGCCGAAACCGCCGGCGATGATAATCCGTTCAATATCCGCTACCGCCAGGCCAACCATCAGCAGCATACTGCGGATGCCGGCGTACACAGCTGCTTTGGAGCGGATTAAGGTTTTGATTTCCGTCTCGGCAATGGTGATATCCGTCATGTTTCCCGATTCCCCGGACCAGGCTAAAACAAATTCCGGGCCCTCGGCGGCGTCACGCAGGCGAGGGGTGTTGAGGCCGGCAACAAAGTTTCCTTTGCGATCAATTAAGCCGGCTTGGCGCAGCCCGGAGATGATTTCGATTAATCCGGAGCCGCAGATGCCGATTGGCGCGGCGTCGCCAACAGTTTGACACTGGACGTCGAAACTTTCCGGGGCAATGGTCACATGCTCAATGGCGCCCTCCATGGACCGCATGCCGTGCCGGATTCCGCCGCCTTCAAAAGCGGGGCCGGCCGAGCAGGCGCAGGAGATAAGCCATTCTTTGTTGCCCAGGACCATCTCGCCGTTAGTGCCGATATCAATGAACAAGGTCAGCGGATCTTGATCAGCCATGCCCGTAACCAGTACGCCGGAGGTAATATCCCCGCCTACGTAGCTGGCGATGCCCGGGATGCAATGGACCCAGGCCTGGGGGTGAATTTGCAGTCCGAGGCGGTGCGCCCGCAGAGGCGGGATATTTTTTACCGCCGGGGTGTAAGGCTCCAGTCTGATATAAGTGGGGTCAATACCCAGAAACAAATGGTTCATCGTGGTATTGCCGGCGATCACCGCCGTTCGGATATCTTCCGGCTCGACGGCAAGTTCTTTGCCTAATTCCGCAATGAGATTGTTAATGGTCAGCACCACTGCGTTTTGCAGTTCCTGTAAGCCGTTTTGGTTTTCCGTGGTATAAATAATCCGGGAAATCACATCATCCCCAAATACCGCTTGTTTATTGTAGGTGCCCTTTACCGCCATAACCCGGCCGTTGGCCAGGTCGATTAATTCGGCCGCCACCGTAGTAGTGCCGATATCAATGGCCAGACCGTAATGCTTTTTATCGCCGGAGCCTGGTTGCACGTCGGCCAGCTCGAGCAGGCCGCCTGCTTGTTCGGCCAGGGCGACGGTTACTTGCCAATCAGCCTGTCTTAAGACCGAGGGCAGGGTGCGCAAAACGTCTAAATGAGGATTGAACTGCTCAATACCTGTTTCTTTGCGGATGGCCCGGCACAATCTGCCCAGATCGTCTTCGGTTTCATCCAGAGTTGGCGCCGGTATGGTCAGGTCTATTGTCGTGTACAAAGGGGTAATGTCAGCGCCGGCGTGAGCGGCGCCGGTTGCGCCGGTTCCGGCCGAGTCTTCGGCTTCTGTAATGGTACTGTCCTCAACTACCACCCGGTGTTCGCTTAACCTTGACGCGGCGGGAATCTCCACCACCAGATCACTGACCGGAAAACTCTGGCAGGCAAGTATGTAGCCCTGCGCCTGCTGCTCAGCGGTTAGCTTCCCGGTGGACACGGAACGCACCTGTCCTTCTTTGAGCAGCACCCGGCAGCGGTTGCAGGTCCCTTTGCCGCCGCAGGAAGCCTTCAGGGGAATCTCCAGCGCGACAATGGAATGAAGAATGGTCTCATTGTCTTCGATTACTGCTTGTTTATGATCCGGCAAGAACAGTACGGAAAAGCTTGGCATAGTTTTTATAGCCCTCCTTAAAAATCCTACTCCTTAAAACTCTTATTCGTCCGGGGAATGGGCGACGCGCATTACTTCTTGAATGGAGGTTAATCCCAGGGCGGCTTTGGCCAAACCGTCCTGCTTCATGGTGATCATCCCGTCTTCCAGCGCTTTTTGCCGCAGAATACCTGTCGGCACGTTGCCGGTGATCAAGCTGCGCAACCCGGGCGTCATCACTAATAGATCCTGAATGGGCAGCCGGCCGCGATAACCGGTTTGGCCGCATTTGTCGCAGCCCCGGCCTTGCTGCGTCTCTATTTTTTCCTCCGGACCGGCATTGATGAAAACCCGTTCCGGGGCGCCGGGGGCCAAGGGCAAGGTTTCCCGGCAGTGGGGGCAAAGCAGGCGCACCAGCCGCTGTCCCACGACGCATAAAACCGATGAAGCTACTAAAAAAGGTTCAATCCCCATGTCAATCAATCTGGTGATGGCTCCGGGGGCGTCGTTGGTATGCAGGGTGGACAGCACCAGATGGCCGGTGATGGCCGCCCGTACGGCAATGGCGGCCGTTTCCCGATCCCGGATTTCCCCCACCATGATAATATCGGGATCCTGGCGCAGGATGGCCCGGAGACCGACGGCAAAGGTTAAGCCGGTCTTAATATTGACCTGAGTCTGGCTGATGCCGTCCAGCATATATTCAACCGGATCTTCCTCGGTAACAATATTCTTCTCCGTATCGTTTAAATAATTAAGGGCCGCGTATAAAGTGGTGGTTTTGCCGCTGCCGGTGGGACCGGTGAGCAGCACCAGGCCGAAATTGCTGCGCAGAGCCTGCTGAAACTTGACCAGGTTGGCCGGCGAAAAGCCAATCTGTTCCAGGGCGAAATCGGACACCCTGGTTTTATCCAGGATCCGGACCACCACTTTTTCGCCGTATATTGTGGGCAAGGTGGAAACCCGCAGATCGATATTCTTCCGGCTGAACTTAATATTAATGCGTCCGTCCTGGGGCAGCCTTTTTTCCGCAATATCCATGCCGGAGATAATTTTAATCCGGGAGGTTACCGCGGCTTTGATGTGGCGCGGCAGCTGCATAACTTCCTTGAGAAAACCGTCGATCCGGAAACGGATGCGCACTCCGCCGGCGTAGGGTTCAATATGCATGTCGCTGGCGTTTTCCTCTATGGCTTGGATAAACAGTGAGTTGACCAGGCGGATAATCGGCGCTTCATTGGCCAGACTGTCGTCTTCCAAATCCATGGATTCTTCCGCCGCGCTGATATCAAGGCTGGTTTCATCGCTGCCGGCAAGGGCTTTGGCGATTTCCGGGAAGCCGTATTGTTTTTGGATAAAGGCGTCTATTTCGCTTTTTTCCACTGTCACCGGCTCGATATGCAGGCCGGTCAGCAAACGCAAATCATCCAGCGCCACTACGTTCACCGGGCGGACCGTGGCCACCACTAAGGTGTCGCCTTCTTTGTGCAGGGGGATCACTTTAAAATTCCGGATGAAGTGCTCGGGGACCAGGTTTAGCGCTTCCGGATCATAGTTGGCAATAGAATAAACGGGCGCGTCGCCGGCGGCGGACAAAATGTCCTCGGTGATGTAGCCCAGTTTAATCAGCACCTGACCCAGGGTAGCGTCGCTCTCGGACTGGAGCCGGATGGCTTTCCACAATTGTTCTTCGGTGATGAGGCCCTGGCGGACCAGTTTTTCACCCAATAGCTTATTTAAATTGTTTCGGGTCATGCCTATTCACCTCCGTTGGGTAGGTGAGGTTCGCCGCCATGATCATCTGCGCTTATTTTGTTATTTTGACACAAGTTGGTGGATTTTGAAAGAGATTTTTTTGGGTGAGCGATGATCAATATTTTTAACATAATTATTAACAGGCAGCAGGCAAATGCTTCAAAATATCTGCTTGCTAGCCGCTAATGTTTCGATTATGATTAAAATGCCAGGTTTGTTAATGTAAGCCAAAATTGCCCAGTGGTTTGGATTGCCTCAAGTACCCAAACCATTCTTGGGAAATAAAAACAGCTAAGCTAATCAGCCTATAGTATAGTCATACATTTACTGCAAAGGTGGGGCTTTTGGAACGTGAAAACGGAATGGAGAGCAAAAATGACTAAAGCTATTACAAGTAGAATAGTGCTAAAATATTTTTTCCTTTTGGGAATAATATGCGGAATCGGATTACTAATTGCAGGTGCTTTGGGGATTAGGGAAATTGACTGGATTCCAACACTTTTAAACACTGCTTGCAGTTTTTTGGGTTTTTCCTTGTTTAGAAAAGAAACTTTATAATTGTTCTTTGGTGACAAAAGTTCAGTTAATAGCCTAAAAGTCTGATAAAAGGCACACAAAACGGTTGAAAGCATATTAAGACCTGAAGCATTTTGCAGAAATTCCGACATTTCGGGATTTTTTGTTGCCTTT
>WQUS01000158.1 GCA_009781965.1 Bacillota bacterium
GAACCGGTAACGGGCATACAGATTAAACCACGGCCATAGGTAGCCATAAAAGCAATGGCTTCGGGAGTAACTTTTTCCGCGGCCATAATCAGATCTCCCTCGTTCTCCCGGTCTTCGTCATCCACAGCAATCAGGATTCCGCCCTGTTTAATTACTTCAATCGCTTCTTCAATGGTGCTGAATGGCATATTATTCATCCCTTCTTTGTTATAGAAACCCGTGCTTGGCCAGAAAATCTCCCGTTATGGAGCCGCCGCCGGGGTTTTCTTCCTCAGTGTCTTGCATGTCTTGCGTGCCTTGGCCCGCGGTCACCCAGCGTTCCACGTACTTGCCGATTAAGTCCCCCTCCAGGTTCACCCGGTCACCCGGTTGCTTATCGCCCAGTACCGTAGCGCGGGCGGTATGGGGAATCAGGGACACCACAAAATAATCCGGCCCATAATCCACCACGGTGAGGCTGGTACCGTCTATGGCCACCGAGCCTTTTTTGATCACGTAACGCATTACGGCGGCCGGGGCGTAAATCGTAATCAGGGTCGCGATATCGCGCTTTTCCCTTTTGGTGATCTCGCCGACACCGTCAATATGGCCGCTGACCAGATGTCCCCCCAACCGGTCCCCCAGCCTTAAAGCCCTTTCCAGGTTCACCCGGCTGCCGGGCGCCAGAGCGCCCAGATTTGTTTTGGCCAGTGTTTCGGCCATTACGTCGGCGTTAAAGACGCCGGCGGCAAAGTCGGTAACCGTCAGACATACTCCGTTTACCGCGATACTGTCTCCCACCGCCAGGTCATTCATAATCTGCCGGGCGGCAATCTTCAGCCGGGCCGAGTCCGCCCCCCGCCGCAAAGAAATTAATTGTCCCACTTCCTCAACCAGTCCGGTAAATATTGTTTATACACCCCGTTTCCGCACCAGGCCCTCGATACATATATCTTCCCCATAGTGATGCAGGGTAAGCTCACTGAGATTTAAAGCATCGGCCAGCGTCTTGATGCCGGCGCCGCCGATCGGTCCCGGCGCCGCACTGCCGCCGATAATCTTTGGCGCGATAAACCAAAAAACCTTGTCCACCAATCCAGCGGCGATAAAACTGCCGTTAACCGCGGCGCCCCCTTCCACCAGCAGGCTGGTGATTTCCTGTTCCCCCAGCCAACGCAGCAAGGCAGGCAGGCACACCCCATTGGCATCAGCCGGCAGCCGGAGCACTTGGGCCCCGGCATCCGCCAGCTGACGCAGATTTTCCGGCGGCGCGGCGGAGGTGGTCGCAATAATAGTGGCAGCCGGGGATTTTTGCGTGATTATTTGGGCCTGGGCCGGGGTCCTGGCCTTGGCGTCAAGCACCACCCGGAGCGGATCTTGCCCGCCGCCGGCGGGCAATCTGGCGGTCAAAGAGGGATTATCGGCCAGCACTGTGCCTACCCCCACCAGAATAGCATCGTACCGATCCCGCAACCGGCGCCCCGCAGCCCTTGACTCAGGCCCGGTAATCCACTGGGATTCTCCGCCGGCGGTAGCTATTTTGCCGTCCAGGCTGACGGCCGTTTTCAAGGCCACAAAAGGCAGTTTGGTACTGATATATTTGATAAATACCTCGTTCAACCGCCGGGCCTGCTCTTCCAGCACCCCGGTCTCCACGGTAATACCGGCGTTTCGTAAAATTTTCACCCCGTTGCCGGCGACTTTATGGTTGGGATCCTCCATAGCCACCACAACTTTGCTAATGCCGGCCTTAATCACCGCTTCGGTGCAAGGACCGGTCCGGCCGTGATGACAACAGGGCTCCAAAGTCACATACAATGTCGCTCCTTTGGCCTCCGCACCAGCTTCCCGCAAGGCGTGCACTTCGGCGTGGGGAGTACCGGCCCGGGCATGGTATCCCGCGCCAACTATCTGCCCTGCTTTGACCACCACGGCCCCCACCATCGGATTGGGGCTGGTGCGGCCCAGGGCTTTGGCCGCCAAATCCAAGGCCATTTGCATATAATGGGTTTGCATATAATGGACATTTTCTTCCCGCAACTTTCCACCTGCTTCGCCAAAACAAATAAAACCCTGAAGCAATCTTCAGGGCGCATAACCAGAAGGGCACACATCACACTTAGGGTGAGAAAATGCCTTGCGGTAATTACCTTCTTCCATCCAGACTATACTGTCGGCTCCGGAATTACACCGAATCAGCCCTTGCGGGCTCGCGGGCTTGAGGCTCAGCCTCTTACCGCCGGTACGGAATTGCACCGCTCCCTGAAGGTTTCTTGTTTTTTAATTAAGAAGTAATACAAGTTATATTATAGTGTTCTACAAAAACTGTGTCAATATTTCAATTAACATCTTGTCCTGGTTGGCCGGCCTTTTGCCGCTGCGCAAGATCCTCCGGCCGCTGCCGCATGTCCGCCCAATGGGGCAAAGTGTCAAGGATCCCTTGAAATGCTTGCAATGCTTCCGGTATATCAATGCCCTGGGGGCATATCTCTTTGCACTGGCCGCAGGCAATGCAGGCGGCGGGACGCTTCTCCGGCTCCAAGGCGTCAACTTTCATCCCCTGCATAAAAGACGGAGCAAACCGGCAATCGTTGTAGTAGGTCAACAGCGTCGGGATATCCAACTGTTGCGGACACTCGTCACAACAATAGCGGCAAGCCGTGCAGGGCAGCAAGTCCAGCATGCTTGCGGCTACTTCCGCCAGGAGATTAACTTCGTCCGCGTTAAGCGGGTTAGTGGTGGAAAAAGTTTTGATGTTATCCCGTACCTGCTCCATAGTCGACATACCGCTCAAGATCATTTGCACATTGGGCAGGGTTTGCAGCCAGCGGAAAGCCCAGGCCGCCGCGCTTTCATCGGGACGCTTGGCTTTTAGCCGGGCCAGGTTTTCCGGCGTCAGGGAGGCTAATTTCCCGCCTCTGACCGGCTCCATAACCCAAACAGGGATGCCCCGTTCAGTCAGCAGATCGTATTTTGACTTGGCGTCCTGCAAAGTCCAGTCCAGGTAATTAAGCTGGATCTGGCAAAACTCCATCTCGCCGCCATAGACATCCAGAAACTCCCGGATAGTTTTGGCGTCGCCATGAGTGGAAAAGCCGAAATGACGGATGCGCCCGATTCTTTTCTGTTCCCGGAAGTACTCAAAGATGCCCCATTTGGAGTCGGCATACGTTTTCAGTGAGTTTTCATAAACGTTATGGAGCAGATAAAAATCAAAGTATTCCATCCCGCATTTGGCCAGTTGTTCCTCAAAGGTGGCTTTGGGATCATAGGACACATGGATCTCATGTCCGGGGTATTTGGTGGCGATATAGTAGGAGTCCCGGGGAAATTGCCTGAGCGCATTGCCGAGCACAATCTCCGATTCGCCGTTGTGATAAGGATAGGCTGTATCGAAATAGTTCACGCCATGTTCGTAGGCGTAAGCGATCATGCGTTTTGCTTCGGTTTCGTCTACCCCGGCGCCCGGCGCGCCGCCGATGGTGGGCAGACGCATCGCGCCGAAACCGAGGGCGGATAGCCTTAACTCATTAAACATTTGCTCATGCATACCTTTACCCCTTTTCCGGGTGCTTATAATAAATCATTTCCCCCATGATCATCTGGCGGACCATTTCGGCCGCTTCATGGGTGCCCACCACCAGCAAGACATCGCCTGTTCTAAGTTGAGTGTTCGCCTCAGGGGATACTATTTCGTGACCATTGCGGTAAATTGATAAAACCGTTGCTCCGGTGCGTGCTCTAAAACCAGCTTCAGACAAAGAAATGCCCAGGAGCGGAGAATTAGCCGGCACGGAAACTTCTTCCAATTTCTGCAGCCGGCCGGCCATTTTGAAGGTGTAATCCAGCAATTGATTTGTCAGCCTGTCTTTTTCCAGATTCAATTTTTCCCTATCTTTCAGCAGCACTTCCAAACGTTCTTGAATCTCCAACAGTACTTTCTTCTGGTTATAGTCCGCCAAATATTCGCGGGCAGCCAAATCTGATTTGACCACCACGCCGATCCCCGCCATAACGTCAACAATGCCCCGTTCCTGCAACAACGTCAGCGCTCGCCTGATGGTTTCCGGCGATACATTGTATTTGCCGGCTAAAGTGGAACGGCCAAAGATTTTTTGCCCGATGCGGTATTCGCCTCTCGCTACCCGGGTGGCAATGTCCACAGCAATGGTAATATACCTGGCCAAGTGGACATAAGACTGCTGATTTTCCTCCATTGGTGCACTTCCCTCTAATTAATTAGAACAATTACCTTATCCTGATATTATAACAAATATAGTTATCGGTTACTCGATTCCGTGCTCGGCAAAATAATTCGTCAATTCATAATATGCACCAACCGGCCGTCCTCTTATTAATTTAACCTTGCCTACTTTTTCTTTTTCTCCTGTTCCTGTTTTTCCAGAGCATCCTTGGGGGCGCCGCAAGCCTTGCATTTACCCGGTTTGCACCGGCCTTCCAGTTCCGCGCCACAGGATTGACACTTCCATACCGCCATGATTATCCCTCCTTATATGGTTATGTAAGATTTGTTTGCTCACCGCACAGCTGATCAACTATATACAGCTCCGCCGGCGGCTTCTCTTAACTCCCGCACCGCCTGGGCCGGGTCCCCGGCCGCAAAAACAGCCGAACCGGCCACCAGCACCCGGGCGCCGGCCTCCGCCACTGCGGCGGCGGTTGAGCCGTTAACGCCACCGTCCGCCTGCAGTAAAGCCGCTGACTTTTCCTCATCCAACAGGGACCTGACGGCCCTTATTTTGGGCAGCATCCGGGGAATAAAGGCCTGACCGCCGAACCCGGGATTAACGGTCATCACCAGAATCAGATCCAGCTCAGGCAGGATATACTCCAGACCCTGGGGCGAAGTAGCCGGATTAAAAGCCAGGCCGGCTTTTTTGCCCTGTTGTCTGATGCTTTGCAGGGTCCGGTGCAAATGTGGGCATGTTTCCGCATGCACAGTGATGATATCCGCTCCGGCAGCGGCAAAATCAGCGATATAACGGTCCGGATTTTCAATCATCAGATGGACGTCAAAGACCAGACCGGAAAGAGGGCGCAAGGCTTGCACAATCAGCGGCCCAATGGTGATGTTGGGCACAAAATGTCCGTCCATGACGTCAATATGCAAAAATTCGGCGCCGGCTTGTTCCACCAACCGCACCTGTTCACCCAAACGGGAAAAATCAGCGGCCAGTATTGAGGGCGCTATTTTGATCATGTTAATTTTTCCTCCCGGCGGCTATGATTTCCTGCAGCAAATACAAATAATTCCGGT
>WQUS01000159.1 GCA_009781965.1 Bacillota bacterium
GCTGACCAGGGCCGCATGGTCGGGCAGGCCGCCAAATTCGCCTTCGCTGCCGGGCAAAACCACCATCCGCACATCCTCGGTATATACTTTGCGCTCGGGGGTGACGATTTCCAGGCGTTGCAGTTTTTCATCCGCCATAGTTACGCACTTCCTTCAGCCAGCTGTTTCGCCTTCTCGACGGCCTCCTCAATTGTGCCCACCATATAGAAAGCGTCTTCAGGCAGGTCGTCGTGCTTACCTGTCAGGATTTCCTGGAAGCTGCGGATATTATCCTTCAAGCTGACATATTTGCCGGGCCGGCCGGTAAAGGTTTCGGCCACGTTAAAGGGCTGGGAAAGGAAACGCTGCAGTTTCCGGGCCCGAGCCACAGTGACTTTGTCTTCGTCGGACAGTTCTTCCATCCCCAGGATGGCGATGATGTCCTGCAGTTCCTTGTAGCGCTGCAGTACTGTCTGTACACCCCGGGCGGTTGCGTAATGCTCCTCGCCGATAATGTTGGGGTCCAGGATCCGCGAAGTGGAGTCCAGCGGGTCCACGGCGGGGTAAATACCCAGCTCGGAGATGGCCCGGGACAGCACCACGGTGGCGTCCAGGTGCGCAAAAGTCGTCGCCGGGGCCGGGTCGGTCAGGTCGTCGGCGGGCACGTACACAGCCTGCACCGAGGTAACCGATCCTTTGGTGGTGGATGTAATCCGCTCCTGCATTTGGCCCATCTCAGTGGCCAGGGTGGGCTGGTAACCCACGGCGGAGGGCATCCGGCCCAGCAGCGCCGAAACCTCGGAACCGGCCTGGGTGAAACGGAAGATGTTATCAATAAACAACAGGGTATCCGCACCCAATTCATCCCGGAAGAACTCGGCCATGCACAGCCCGGTCAGGGCCACCCGCAAACGCACGCCCGGGGGCTCGTTCATCTGGCCGAACACCATGGACATTTTATCGATAACACCGGACTCAGTCATTTCATGAAGCAGGTCGTTGCCTTCACGGGTCCGCTCGCCTACGCCGGCGAATACCGAGATACCGCCGTGCTGCTTGGCGATGTTGTTGATCAGTTCCTGCACGATAACGGTTTTGCCCACGCCGGCGCCGCCGAACATACCTACCTTACCGCCCTTCAGGAAGGGTACCAGCAGGTCCACAACCTTGATGCCTGTTTCCAGCTGCTCCTCCTGGGTGGATTGGTCCACCAGGGGAGGGGCGGGACGGTGAATGGGATATTCGTTTTCGCTGACGATGGGGCCCTTGTTGTCAATGGGCTGACCCAGCACGTCCACCAGACGGCCCAGAGCGGGCGTGCCCACCGGCACGCTGATGGGTTTCTCCAGATCCACCGCTTTCATGCCCCGGACCAGCCCGTCCGTGGCGGACATAGCCACGGCGCGCACGATGTTATTGCCCAGGTGCTGGGCCACCTCCAGGGTGAGATTGAATTTCTTGCCAAACATGTCTTCTTTGTCGCTGGTTATTTTAACAGCGTTGTATATGTCGGGTACCTGTCCGGGCGGGAAGCGGATGTCCACCACCACGCCAATGACCTGTACCACTTCACCAACATTTGCCATTAGCTTCTCCGTACCTCCTTTGCCTTCAATATAACCATAACCCGCTTAAGCAACGCACCCTGTTACTCCAGGGCGGCGGCGCCGCCGACGATTTCGGAAATTTCCTTGGTAATAGCGGCCTGGCGGGCGCGGTTCATAGACAAGGTCAGCCTGTCGATCATGTCCGCCGCGTTGCTGGTAGCGTTGTCCATAGCCGTCATCTGAGCGCTGTAGAAACCGGCTTTGGTTTCCAATAGCGCCTGGAACAAGGCATTTTCCACATACATGGGCAGCATTTTGCCCATGATCTCTTCCGCTTCCGGTTCAAAGATGTAGTTGACCAGCTTATCGCCGTCCGTGTCCTCGGGAGGCTCCACGGGCAGCAGTTTGTGCACCAGCGGTTTTTGCACCAGCACATTGACGAACTGGCTGTAGATCAGGTACACTTCGTCAAATTCTTCCGCTGTGTATTTATCGATTACGTATCCGGCCACCTCGCGGACTAAACCCATGTCCGCCTTTTCGATCAGGCCCACATACTGCTGGGCAATATCGTACCGGGAACGGCTGTAGTCGCGGATCTTGCGGCCTACGGCCACTACTTCCACTTGCACGTCCGAACGCCCTTTAATTTCCTGGGCGGCTTTTTTAATTACGTTGGCGTTGAAGCCCCCGCACAAGCCGCGGTCCGCGGTGACCACGATAAAGGCCACTTTTTTCGCTTCCCGGACCGCCAGCAGGGGGTGTTTCATCCCCACCGAGGCCGAGCCGACCCGGCCCAAAACGTCGCGGACCCGCTTGGCAAAAGGCCTGGCCGCCAGCACGTTTTCCTGGGCGCGCCGCATCTTGGCCGCAGCTACCGCCTTCATCGCCTTGGTAATTTGCTGCGTGTTGCTGATACTCTTAATCCGGCGCCGGAGATCACGCAAACTTGCCATCTGGTTATCTCACCACCTCGCTGTATACTATGCCTGATGCTATTGTACGAAGCTGTCTTTGAATTCCTTGATGGCTGCCGTAAGTTTGTTTCTCAGCCCTTCGTCGATCTCCTGCTTTTCGGTCAGTTCCCGGCGCACGTCCGCTTTATTGGCCTTGATAAACTTAAGCAGGCCGGCCTCGAAAGGCAGCACCTGTTCCACTTCCAGACTGTCCAGGAAGCCGTTGGCGCCGGCGAAAATGGAAATCACCTGATCTTCAACGTCCATGGGCACATACTGGTTCTGCTTGAGCAATTCCACCATCCGTTCACCACGGGTCAGCCGGGCTTGGGTGGCTTTGTCCAGGTCGGAACCGAACTGGGCGAAAGCGGCCAGTTCGCGGTATTGGGCCAAATCCAGGCGCAGGGTGCCCCCTACTTGCTTCATGGCTTTGATCTGAGCCGCGCCGCCCACCCGGGATACCGAGATCCCCACGTTAACGGCGGGGCGGATACCGGCGTAGAACAGGTCCGGCTCCAGATAAATCTGACCGTCGGTGATGGAAATCACATTGGTCGGAATATAGGCCGAAACGTCGCCGGCCTGGGTTTCAATGATTGGCAGCGCGGTAATGGAACCGGCGCCCAAAGCGTCACTGAGTTTGCAGGCCCGCTCCAATAAACGGGAGTGCAGGTTGAACACGTCGCCCGGGTACGCTTCCCGACCGGGCGGGCGGCGCAGCAGCAGCGACATTTCGCGATAGGCCGAAGCCTGTTTGGACAGGTCGTCGTAAACAATTAATACGTGTTTGCCTTGCTCCATGAAATACTCGGCCATGGCCACGCCGGCAAAGGGAGCGATGTAAAGCAGCGGCGACGGTTCCGAGGCGGTAGCGGACACCACGATGGAGTAATCCATGGCGCCGGTGTCTTTAAGCCTCTGCACCACGTTGGCCACAGTAGAGTTCTTCTGCCCTACCGCCACGTAAACGCAAATGACGTCTTTGCCTTTTTGGTTGATGATGGCGTCCACCGCAATCGCGGTTTTGCCGGTTTGGCGGTCGCCCAGGATTAATTCCCGCTGGCCGCGGCCAATGGGAATCATGGAGTCGATCGCCTTCAGACCGGTTTGCAGCGGCTGATGCACGGACTTACGTTCCACCACGCCCGCGGCAATCCTTTCCACCGGACGGAACTGGTCGGTATTAATGGGACCGAGGCCGTCGATAGGCTGGCCCAGCGGATTCACCACCCGGCCAATCATGGGTTCACCTACGGGCACCGAGATGATCCGGCCGGTCCGTTTTACCGTGTCGCCCTCTTTAATGTGGGTGTAGGGACCCAAAAGCACGCAGCCGATATTATCTTCTTCCAGGTTCAGCGCCAGGCCCATCGTACCGCCGGGGAATTCCAGCAGTTCCATGGACATGCACTCTTCCAAGCCGTAAACCCTGGCGATACCGTCACCCAGCTGGATGACCGTACCGACGTCGCTGACTTCAATTTCGGCTTTATATTTTTCAATTTGCTGCCGAATAATAGAACTGATTTCTTCAGGTCGCAAATTCATCTACTTGTTTCACCCCTATCCACTTCAACTTATTTGCTTGAGGTGTTCACGCAAGGTATTCAAACGGGCAGTTACGCTGCCGTCGATCACCTTGTCGCCAAAACGAACCACCACGCCGCCCAGCAATTGCCGGTCGATGTTATAACTGAGCCGGACCTGTTTGCCGGTGTACTTGGCCATGGCGGCGGCAAGGTTTTTCTTTTCCTCATCGGTAAGCTCAACCGCCGAAGTAACTGTAACGTCGCTGATGTTGCGTCCTTGGTTGGCCAAACCGGTGAAGTAAGCGATGATATCCGCCAGAAACATTTCCCGCTGGCGGTTCACCAGCATGTTCAAAAAGTTTAGCGCCACTTCGGAAATACGGCCCCCAAACAATTCGGCCAGCACTTCCTGTTTCTGAGCGGCGGTAATGCGGGGATGGAAAAGGATCTTCTTCATGGGCGCGTTTTCGTCCAGGATACGCACCACCGCCTGCAGTTCCTCTTCCAGCTGATCCACCATTTTGTTTTCCAGCGCTATGTCATACAGAGCTCCGGCGTAACGGGCGGCTACGGCCCCTTTTAGCATGGCAGATCGCCTGCCTCTTTGATAAACTCGTCAATCATGCCGCGCTGGATATCGGCGGTGATTTTTTCATTGACCACCTTGCCGGCAATCAGGATCGACAAGGTTGCCACCTGCTCACGCAATTCTGCAACCGCTTTCTCCTTCTCCCGGTTAATTTCTTCCAAAGCGGACTCTTTGATGCGGGCGGACTCAGCTTTAGCAGCCTCGATAATTTCTTGGGCCTGTGCTTCTCCGGTTTTGGTGGCTTTTTGGATAATATCCCGCGCCTCGTCCTTAGCTTGTTGCATTTCGGACAAATACTGCTGACGCAGGTCCTCGGCCTGCTTGCGTTCCTCTTCGGCATCGTTCACAGTTTTTTCGATATAGTTCTGTCTTTCATCCAACATGCGGACTATATGCGGATAGACAACAATGCGCAAGAAGATGAGTAATATAATAAAGTTAAAAATCTGTGCCACCAGTGTTGAGTTCAAACCAAGGGAACTAATAATTCCTCCCACAACTTACCCTCCTTCCTTTGGCCTTGCCTTTGCCTCGTGACAAAAGGAAGGCGATAGCAGGTCAACAAGCTCAGCGCGCTGCAAAACCCGCTATGCCGCCTTTCATCACCGAGTACGTAATCAATGAGGTTACATACCAATATTAATCT
>WQUS01000160.1 GCA_009781965.1 Bacillota bacterium
TTTTGCTTTCTGACCCATTTGGCCGCGCCGTACTCTTGAACGGTTTCCACCATCGCTTTCAGGTTCGCCAAAGGAGCATCCGGCCAAATGTCACAGCTGGGCCACACGGCGTCTACCCCGCCTTCTATGCATTCCAGTACGGCGGTCTTCACTATCTCTGGCGTTCCGTTAACCAGCACGTTATAGGCGTCTATATTGCCGAATACTAAGGGTTCCCAGCCAATGTCGGCTCTGGTTTGGGCCAGGTCATTTTTTATTTCCACACTGATGGCGTCGGCGCCGCATTCGTGCATGTCTTTGATTACTTTATTGGTGCTGCCGCATATATGCAAGATATTGGGGTGCTCTATGTGATCAAAGATCTTTTTGAGGTGCGGGTAGATTACTTTCTTGAAACTCCTGGGACTTAATATATCGCTGGTGGCGCCCATTTCACGTACGCAAATATAGTCCGCCCCGGCTTTTTTATACATGTCCACTACGCTAATCAACATGTCTGCCAGGGTATCCAGCATAGTGTTTACCTGGGCAGGGCTTTTAAATGCTAATTTAAATAGATCATTTAAATCCATTATTTGGCCGGCTAATGTAAATGGTCCCAATACCCACGCGCCAATGGCTACTTCGTCGCCAACGTCTGCTTTTAGTAAGCGCAGCGACTCCGTTACTATCGGCAACCGGCCCTGCTCGGCTAGGTTTGCCGGTACGGTTACTTTTGCCATGTCTTCCGGGGCATGGACGGTTTTCTCTTTTATGGTGGGGTACAGCAATTGGTCTACATTTTCATAGGCGTTCATCTTGCAGCCCAGCGCCTCTGCTTCAACGCACATGTCAAAAGGTACTACTGCACATTCGTATCCAAACAGCCGGTAGGAACTGGCGGCACAATTGGCCATTTGTGTTGCATCGCTGTGGACCAGGGGAAATTTATAACCGTATTCTTGCAAGCCGGATACGGTGACATTGCCCATACCGCTATAGCAAGCGATGCGGTCAACCTGCTCTCCCGCCAGCAGTTTCAATACTCTTTCTTTCGCTGTCATACTCAACACAAGAACCTCCTTAATTTGATTTCAAAATAACCTGCCGCTCACCTATAGCTGCTTGGCAAAATCGCCAAAGAATTTATATAAAGGATGGTTTTCATTGGCCGTAAGTTTACCCGATTCATAGTAAGCCAAAGTGGACAGCATCATGCTGGCCGTGGCTACTGCCGGCACTATTTTGGGCAAGTTTACTATCGGGCCGCTAAACAGTAAGTCGGTCCAAAACAGAGACGCCGCAGCCTGGCCGGCGGTGTTCATGGCGTTGAATCCGTCGCTGCCCCACAGTTCTCTGGCTTCTTTCCACATGTAGGTGCCATTGGAGGAAGCTAGTCCGGCCGGTAAACCAAATTCTTCTTTAATTAACCGACAGGCGATACAGGAAAAGGAGGTGGACGGTAAGTTCATCACCGCTGTATCTACCAAAACAGAGTCAAAGGTGTTGGCGCCGATTTGGTCCAACATCATTTTCATGCTCTTTACTCTGCCAGTTGGGCTCTGGTCCTCTTGATCGAAAGCCTGCACCACTATGTGTTTTATGCCCAGTTCTTTTAACCGCGCTGCCTGGCCGGAAATATCCTTGTCCCAGGGGGTAATGCTGTTGTATAAAACCCGGTCTTGGATACCCAGTTCGGCAATGTATTCCGCCGCTGTTACCCGCGCTTTTTCTACCCACATATCAATGCCAAAAGGCTGATCGGTGGTTTCCAGTAAAAAGTCAATGTAGGTCTTCATTTCGTCCACACTAGTTGCAACCACCGCAACCAGCGCCGGTACTCCGGTTTGCCGGGTTAATTCTTCTTGCTTTAATATATACTCCCGCGCTTTTTCTTTATTAAATTTCCGTTCTTTACGGCTTTCCAAAATCTTATCACCATTATGAAACATGGATGAGATCAGCAAGGGCGGATTCTCGCCTGGCTGACCGCCAATCTTAAAGTCGCCAATTTGACATACTTTTTGTTCCCGCTCTAATATAAACACTGCCGCACCCCCAATATTTGCTTATTTTTTTATCCGATCAAGGATATCCTGAATATGCGGAGCCTGGGTGAGTCAAGTTTCATATTGATTCGCCCGCTTGGTTCATTAATGCCTGCGTTAAACATTTCGGCAATAACATGAATGCCAGGTCGCGCGCTTCTAAACCTGCCACGTTGATCGTCATATTACCTATAGTCACTACGCCCCTGTCACCGCCTTCTCTATTCTCCATCTGCGGTTTTAAGATATCCAAACCCGCGGACAAAGCATAGGCGCACATAAGCGTCTCCGGAATAAAATATTCCTGATCTCTGTATAGCCTCCCAACTTCTTCCATGCCGGGTACGAGGCCTTCAAAAACCGCTTTTCCTGCATCCATACCTAATTCCACAACTTCATTAGCCGCATCCCGTACACTGTCTTCATCGTACTCTATAACGCCTACTTTAAGTTTTAAGAGTAACTCTTGCTCTTTTTCCGCTGTAAACACTGACATCCCCTCACAAATTCTGTACTTGGGTTAAATTTAAACTTATTTTTTTATCCGATCAAGGATATCCTGAATATGCGGGAATGGGTCTTTGATATGGGGAAAAGCCATTGCATCCGAAAATCGACTTTGAAAATCAGGTTCAATAGCAGTTTCCACAAACTCAGTCTTACGGGCAATCACTTCAGCCTCCAGCCGCTTGTTAACATCCAGCAGGGCCAGTCTTGCTCCGTCGCCGGCCGCGTTACCTACGGCGACAACTTTATCCAGGTCACAATCGGGGAACATGCCGATAACCATCGCGCTTTCTTTGTCGATAAAGTTGCCAAAGGCGCCGGCTAACGTTACGCTGTCCACCTTGTCCACATTCAGCTTTTCCATCAGGTATTTGGCGCCTACGTATAACGCCGATTTGGCCAATTGCACGGCCCGCACGTCGCCCTGGGTGATGGTGATGTCTTTGCCGATGGAGGTTTCCGCAGCCCAGGCCACCACATATTCCGACTTGCGGTCTTCTCCTTTACGAATCCTGGGTGAGTCAATTTTCATATTGAACCGCCCGCTTGGTTCAATAATGCCTGCTTTAAACATCTCGGCTATCACGTCTATGATTCCCGAGCCACATATGCCCCGGGCGCCGGTTTGTTTAATTTTGGGGTACCAGTCATCCAGGCCGATAACTTTGTAGGATACCTCTTTGGTCGTGGGGTTAATACGGATCTTTTCAATGGCGCCGGGGGCTGCCCGCATGCCAAATTTGATTTGGGCGCCTTCCAGGGCCGGACCGGTGGCGCAGGAGGTGCAAAGCAGACGGTCCTGATTGCCCAGATCAATTTCACCATTGGTGCCGATATCAATAATCAGCCTGATCTCTTCCCGTTGTTTGTAAGGTTCTTCGGCGATTAAAACTGCCACATTGTCCGGGCCCACAAAGCCTGCTTCAACGGGCAAGGTGTGCACGTTGGCGGCTATATTAACTTTGATTCCCAATCTCCTGGCTTTAATATTACGAGAATGTTTAATACCGGGCGCAAAGGGGGAACGACCGACATACTTGGGTTCAATGCCCAGGGCGATGTGATGCATGGCGGTGTTGAAAACCAGGGTTACTTCCAGGATGTCTGTGGGCACCAGTCCCGCTTTTTCGGTCATCCTTTGGGCCAGGGTATTAACTCCGTCGATTATCGCCAGGTGCATTTTTTGCAGCCCGTCTTCGTTCATCATGGCATAGGTGATTCTGGAAAGTACGTCTTCTCCAAAGCGGACCTGGGGGTTCATCATGGAGTCTACCACCAGGGTGTTGCCGGTTTTTAAGTCGCACAGGTACGCCGCCACCGTGGTGGTGCCGATATCTATTGCCAAACCGTAGCAGCCCGCAGACAGGCCCGGTTCGACCAGCAATATCTCCCGGTTATTCCAAACTGTGGCGGTTACTTTCCAGCCTTCTTCTCTGACTACGTTGGGCAGCCTGCTCAGCATTTCATAATCGATGGTCATGTTTCTGGGTAAACCGTATTCTTCGGTCAGCGCCTCAGCCAGACGTTCAAAGTCACCCCGGTGATCTTCCAGGGTAGCCGGCGTCATTTCCACATAATATTGCTTCACTGCCGGGTTAATGGTGAAAACTCTTTCTTTACCGGTTTCCAAAACGACCTGTTTGGCCCCGCGGCTCTCTTCCGGCACAAATACCAGCACATCGCCCTTGATTTCGGCCACACAGGCCAGCCGGAAATTATCCGCCAGGTCTGCCGAGGTAAAGAAATCTTTTTCCTCTTCCTGCAGGGGTGAAAGGTGGCTCATTTGTGAATCGATACCGAATTTTTCAAAGTAGCCTTCTTCTATTTTTACGGCGCATTTGCCACAAACTTTGGCGCCGCCGCATACACTTTCGATTTCTACCCCTAGTTCATGGGATGCCTCCAATATGGTCGCGCCTTCTTGGATGCGGCCGCGTCTGCCGGACGGTTGAAAGATAACCTGATGTTCCATAGTTCTTCCCTTCTTTGGCAATGTTTTATCAATAATTTTATAAGTCTTTTAACGAACTAATCATGTTGATAGCGTCCTTCAAGGCGTTATTGGCGTCTTTGGCATAACCGTCCGCGCCCCACTTGCCGGCGATATCTTCATTTACCGGCGCGCCGCCGATCATGATCTTGGCGTTGGGGTTTTTAGCTTTTATCTTTTGGATGACTTCTTGCATACCGACCATGGTTGTGGTCATCATGGCTGACAGACAAACCAGTTCGGAGTCGGTCCGCAGCTGTTCTTCTACAAATTTCTCTAATGGTACGTCACGGCCCAGGTCGTGCACTTCAAATCCGGCCACATCGAACATCATTTTCACTATGTTTTTGCCGATGTCATGGACGTCTCCCTGGACAACTCCCATTACTACTGTGCCTCTGACTCCGCCTTCTTTTTTCTTCATCTTGGGTTTTAAGATGTCTAATCCGGCATACATGGCGTCGGCGCACATCAGCATCTCCGGTACAAAGTATTCCTGTTCTTCATATAACCTGCCAACTTCTTCCATGCCAGGCACCAGGCCTTCAAATACTGCTTTCTCCGCATCCATTTCCAGCTCCACTACTTCATTAGCCGCTGCGCGTACGGCGTCTTCGTCATACTCAACTACGCCTTCTGCCAGTCTTTTTAGTAACTCTTTTTCTTTTTCTTCTGTCAGCATTTTTCTATCCCCTCACTATTTATGTTTTT
>WQUS01000161.1 GCA_009781965.1 Bacillota bacterium
TTTGTTAGTACCCGTAGCCCAGGCCCGTAAAGTTATTAACCGTAAGCGATTTCTCGAAGAGTATGAGCGCACGGTTAATAACTTTACGGGCCGGCTTGATATTGAGCAGTAACGTGTGACCAGTAACGACATTCATGCCTTTGTCCTACCATCCCGGAGAATTAGCTTGACAATCTCAGCCAAGGCATTTAAAATGCAGTTAAGTTATCAATAAATAAGTATTAAAAGATAATTAAAAAGGTGGTGTTTTAAAAGCGATGGACAAAAAAAAGGTTAAAGATGTAATGATCCCCTTGGATGAATATCCTAAAGTGTATGCCGATGACAGTTTAAAAGACGCGATTGATATTTTAAAATCATTTAGAACTGCTCACGAAACAAGCCGCCACCACCACCGTTCACTTATGGTGTTCAGCAAAACGCAAAAGGTCGGCAACGAAGAAAAGCTGGTAGGTTTGTTATCGGTCAGGGATATTATTGCTTATGTCAAAAAAAGCACCGTTAGTCTTAGCGGCGTCGAACTATTTGCAGCGCCTTGGGCACAATTCTACCACAAAGCGCCTGTGCAGCCGCATTTGGCAGAAGTCAAAGTTGCGGACTTAATCAGGCCGTTGCAGGAAGCATTTGTGCAAAGCAATCAGGATGTATCTGAGGCCTTACATGTGATGATGGCTAAAAATGTTAATTTATTGCCTGCGTTTGAAGGCAAAAAATCGGTGGGGGTTGTTCGGGGTATTGATTTGCTCGATTACATTTTGAGCACTTTTGGCGTCTAGTAAAGCCTGAAACAGCAGTAAAAACCGCGCACAAAAATCCGTAAGCCAATTTTTGTGCGCGATAATTTTACTCATTAATCAAGTACAATAATTTGTCTGCAATGCCATAAAATAACGGCGCTACCGGGATCTTAGGATAGATCAGACGCAATCTTTCAGCTTCGCTGACCGTAAAATCAATTTCCTGTCCAATTTCAAATACCGGAGCGTACCGTATAAAATGCTCTTCCGCCTGTTCTTTCTTCCATCCGGCCCTGTCTATCAGCCCTTGAACAAACTGATCCTTTTTTGCCGCTAAGTTAACCATACCACATTGGTCATGTCCAATTAAAACAATCCATTTAACGCCCCCCACAGCCACGGCATAGGATATTTTAAACTCCAGTTGGCGCATATTACCCCCGCCGGTACGCAAAATATAGGCAAAATTATCCGGCAGACGTAAACTCTTGCGGTTATCCATGCACATCCCGATCAACATTTCCGCGTGACTATAATTATCCAAAGGAGCCTGCAGATTATGATAACGCAATAATAGTTCAACCGGCGTACCGCGATAGAGAGAAAAAATGTCGTCCACGGAATGAACGGGCACTAACCCAGCCATGTTTATAACACCTCACACTAAGAAAGATTTAAATGCGATTAGAATTCAAACCATTATAATGGTTTACGGATTCTTTGGCAATTAAGAGTTCATAGAGGATCGAAACGCTGAACAGTAACTACAGCCTTTCTTACAGATTAGCCGGTTTCTCCCCGGTTTTTACGGTAATATACATTATCTTACCCTCACGATTAATTGTAAACCCGACATTCTGACCAATCTTCGTTGCCGCAATCTGCCCGGCCAGCGCGTCGGCGTTCGGCACATCCTTTTTATCCATTTGCAGAATGATGTCACCCTGACGCAGTCCCGCCGTTTGAGCGGGGCTATCCGGAATAACGCCTGCCACCACAACCCCCTTGGCGCTGTTCAAGGCTAGGTATGCCGCTATTTCCGGCGTCACATCTTGCATCTGGATACCGATCCAGGGCCTGATTACTTTGCCGTTTTGTTTCAGGTCGTTTAAAATACTGTTCACCGTGCTGGTAGGAATGGCAAAGCCAATGCCCTAGGCCTGTGCCACCGCGGTGTTAATCCCCACCACTTCCCCTTGCAAATTAAGCAGGGGACCGCCGCTATTGCCCGGATTAATGGCGGCGTCTGTTTGCAGCAGGTTTTTATAAAAACGTCCTTGCACCGGCACCGGTCTGCCTTTAGCACTGATCACACCCACCGTGACGGTATGATCAAAACCGAAGGGATTGCCGATGGCGATCACCCAATTGCCGACGGCAATTTTTTCCGAATTGCCCAGTTGCAGCATGGGCAGTTGCTGATTGGCTTTAATTTTCAATAAGGCCAAATCCAAATCGTAATCGGCGCCCGTCAATACAGCCGGATAATCCTTGTTATCCTCCATGCTTACGGTAATCTTGTCGGCGCCGGAGATAACATGTTCGTTTGTTAAAATGTAACCGTCTTGCGAAATAACGAAGCCAGATCCCAAACCGGTTACGGTGCGTTCCCGCTGTGGCCGGGGCGCCAGGCCAAAGAATTCTCTAAAGAAAGGATCATCCAAGGGATCAGAGCCATAGCCGGAAGTCTTCTTTTCCACATTGATCTGCACCACCGCCGGTCCGGCTTTTTCCACTATGTCCGCAATAGTTTCGGAGTTAACGCCGGGAAGACCTGACTGACCGGCCGGGACGCCAGAGTTTTCCGTAACGGCAGGATTTGGCGCGGCGGTGCGGTTAGGCACAGCCGAACAACCTGCGGCAGCAATCATCCCCAGCACAATAACGGTTAATAGTGCAAGCAAGACCCGGCGTTTGAACAATAGCGCCATTTTGTACCACCCCCGCAAATTACATTCCATTCTAAAACATATCATAACCAATATAAAAAGGGCGTAAGCCTTTATCACTTAACGGTTTACGCTCTTTAAACGGTCAAAATCAGGTTGTTATGATTGCATTATCCGGCAAACTGCGTCATAGTTGCATGGGGAGATACAATGTTGTATTTAAACGCTTGGGCTTCGGCAGGCAAACCAAAAGCTACCGCCATCAGCTGCGTAAAAAACAGTACCGGGATATTAAACTTCACTTTATACTTTGCTTCAACTAACTGCTGAAAAGCATCCAGATTCATCTGACACATGGGACAGGGGGTAATAACCACTTGCGCCCCGCCGCTGACGGCAGATTCCAGAACTTTATAAGTCAAATCCAACATCACGTCCCGGGCGGTAATATTGCTTAAGCCACCGCAACAGCGCGCCCGCATCGGGAAATCTGTCGGCGTAGCGCCAAGAGCTTCGATCAGCCGATCCATCAGCACCGGCTGTTCCGGGTCGTCAAAATCATAAGGAATGGACCGCACTGTCTGGCAGCCTACATAACCGGCCACTTTAAGTCCTTTCAGCGGATTAGTAACCAGCCGGGCTACTTTTTCAAACCCCACGTCCTGGACGACCACCTCTATTAATTGGCGTATCCGCAAGGTGCCATTATAATGCAGTCCTCCGGCAGCCAGCGCTTCGTTAGCCCGGGCGCGAAATTGTTCGTCTTCCTTGAATCGTTTGTTGGTCACGGCCAGGTTCATGTAACAGGAGCTGCAAGCAAGCAGAATATCATGGCCTTTGGCTTCGGCCAGGGCCAGGTTGCGGGCGGTCAGCACTTGCTGGGTAAAGTCACCCACCAAATTTGAGGCCACCGTAGAACCGCAGCAGTTCCAATCCGCTATTTCTTCCAATTCCAAATCCAGCGCTTTGGCCACACCCTTAATCGAATGCAGGTTGGCTTTGGCGCCTTCATCCATTGCACAGCCGGGATAAAAACTGTACTTCATCGCCTGACCTCCTGACTTTCAAGCTCCCGGGCCTTGGCAAGAATCTTTTTAAAGGCGCCGTGACCTTTGATTTTTTTCGCCGGCAGCAGGGGCATCAAGCCACGTTTTAGCATATCCAAGCCGACGTTCTTCATTTCTATCGACTGCATCATTTCATCCAGTCCGCGGTTTAAAAAGTAGCGCGCCATAAAACCGCTCTGGAAGTTTCTGCCACGACTGGTCATATCAGACCAAAAAGCCTTATAAGCAGCAACGTTGGGGTAATCGGTGTAACCATGCTCAATAGCATATTTTTTCAAGTCGTGCATCACATCAATAATGGGGATGCCTCTGGGACAACGGGCTTTGCAGCTGCAGCAGGAAGTGCACTGCCAAATGGTATTGGATGTCATGACCGTTTCTTTTTTGCCAAGCAAAAGCAGGTTGAAAATTCTCCTGGGTGAATAGTCCATTGTCTCTCTGGTGGCGCAGGCAGTGGCGCACATGCCGCAATTCATGCAACGCTTGATATGGCTGCCGTTCTCCAAACGGAAAATCTCTTTGGCAAAGGTTAAATCATATTTAACATTAGCGGGGAAAAAATTTTTTTGCTCCATAAATCCATAATCTCCTTTTTCTTTTTTTTAAAAGGAGCGCAGGACGACCATTTTATACTCAATGGCACCAGTATTAGGCCGTCCTTTTTCTCTATGAAGTCGTTATGCATTGTGAAGTCATCGGTGAAACGTTTTACTGGAAATCCTTCATCGGGTTCGGACCAAGATCCTCAAGTTCAGCGGCAAAGTCGTCCAACATAACCGGAATCTGATCGTAATCCATAATGTTCACCGTGGTGGCGCGCACCCGCTCGGATTCCAGACCCAAACGGTTTAAGGTCTCGGAAATCTTGGAAAGACGGATTTCCGCCAGCTCGCTGCCCTTCATGAAGTGGCACTGGTAGTCGTCGCCGTGTTTGCAGCCCATCAGCATAACGCCGTCAAAGCCGCGGCCCATGGCGTCGTTAATCCAAACCAGGTTCAGCGAACCCAGGCAGCGCAGAGGCACGATCCGGACCCAGGCATTGTACTGCAAGCGGTTTATACCGGCCATATCCAGGGCCGGAATGGCGTCGTTCTCGCAAGCAAAGATCAAAATCCTGGGTTTCTCGTCCGCCTCTTCAGGCACTTCAATGGCTTTAACCATGTTGCCAATCATCGGCACCGAATAGTTTTTGAAGGATATAATCCGCTCGGGGCAGGCGCCCATACAAGTACCGCATCTTCTGCAGCGGGACGGGTTCGGCAGCGGGTTGGCCTTCTCGTCTTCGTTAATGGCGCCGAAGGGACATTCTTCCGTGCACCGTTTACACTGGGTACAGCGGTTCATATTGAATTCCGGGAATGACATATCGCCTGAACGCGGATGCACAGCCTCGCCCTTTTCAGTGGCCTCGATGCACTGAATGGCTTTCATAGCCGCGCCGGCGCCGTCTTCCTGCGCTGAAAGCATATCCATGGGCGCCCGTACCACGCCGGCGGCGTAGACGCCTGTGCGCCTGGT
>WQUS01000162.1 GCA_009781965.1 Bacillota bacterium
ACAGTCTCTGCCCGCCTCGAAAAACGCGCCGGAGACGCCGGAGATAGGAAAGGTAAATTAACGGTTGCTCATTGGAATATATGCCTGTTTTTTCCGCACACATTTGTAGGCCGGCCGGATAATTTTTCCGTCATTAACAATTTCCTCAATCCGGTGCGCGCTCCAGCCGGAAATTCTGGCAATGGCAAAAATTGGCGTATATAATTCCGGCGGAATATCCAGCATGCGATAAACAAAACCGGAATAGAAGTCAATATTAGCGCTGACCCCTCTTAGCATCCGGTGGCCTTTGCTGACCACCCGGGGCGCGATTTCCTCAACCTTGTTGTATAGGTTAAACTCGTCTTGCATACCCTTTTCCTCGGCCAGCTTGGCTACATGGTCTTTAAAGATGACCGCCCTGGGATCGGATACCGAATAAACGGCGTGACCGATGCCATAAATAAGGCCCGTCTGGTCAAAGGCTTGCTTGTTGACTATTTTTAGCAGATAACTTTCAACTTCCTCATCATCCCGCCAATCATTTACGTTTTGCTTTAAATCATCAAACATTTGAATCACTTTCAGATTGGCCCCGCCGTGTCTGGGGCCTTTCAGGGAGCCCAAAGAAGCAGCCATGGCCGAATAGGTGTCCGTGCCTGAAGAAGTGACCACATGGTTTACGAAAGTCGAGTTATTGCCGCCGCCGTGCTCGGCATGCAGAACCAGCGCCATATCAAGGAGCCGCGCTTCCAGTTCGGTATATTTGCAGTCCGGCCTGAGCGTATATAGAATATTTTCCGCCGTGCTCAATTCATCCTGGGGGCTGTGAATAAACAAGCTTTGGTTGGCGTAGTAGCGGGAGAAAGCCTGGTAACCATATACGGCTATGGTTGGGAAACAGGCAATCAACCTGACGCATTGCTGCAGCACGTTTTTAATGGAAATATCATCAGCCTGGTTGTCATAACTGTACAGGGCCAGAACAGTTCTGGCCATTTGGTTCATGATATCCTTGCTGGGACTGGTTAAGATCATATCCCGGACAAAACCGTCAGACAGTTCCCGGTAAGCGCTCAGCAGCTGATTGAAATCATTTAGTTCGCTCTTGCTGGGCAAACTGCCAAAAAGCAGCAAATAGCAGGTCTCTTCAAAGCCAAAACAGTCATCTGCCAGACAGCCGTTAATGAGGTCTTGAATATCGTATCCTCTGTACAAAAGCTGTCCGGCCACCGGGATGGTATCGTTTTCCACTACGATGTAAGCATGCACTTCGCCGATCTCAGTCAAGCCGACCAGCACGCCCTTGCCGTCCTTATCCCGCAGGCCGCGTTTGACCTGGTATTTATCAAATAATGTGGTATCCAACACATTGCGCTCTTCCGACAGCTTGGCCAGTCTTTCTAAAATTTTTCGTTCGTATTCTTTATTTTTTAACACGCCGCTCACCTCTTTCAGTTTCTATCTTTAAAATCTTTGCGTTTAATAATTACTACGCCATTTAACGGTTATCCTGCCGAGCGGCGGATATAAAGTATGCGCATTCACTCGCATGGCAAAATATCTTTGCGAGTGCTTGTATTGAGCCAGGATATTCCGAATAAAAGTATAAATTATATGATCAGGAAGAATATTATTAACGATCAATTTATTGGACGGAGGATACCAATGGTTGAGCAAACTGTAATTCAAGAAGTGCTGCGGCAGGCTATGTCCAGGGGCGGCGATTTTGCCGATATTTTCATCGAATATAAGCGAGTCACCGGCATAGGCTGCGAGGACGGAAAGATCGAACACATTCATTCCGGGATTGAAAACGGCGCGGGCATCAGGGTGCTGTCCAACGACAATACCGCTTACGGATACACCAATGATCTGAGCCGCGATGGCTTGCTGGAGGCGGCGCGCATTGTCAGTCACGCTGTTTCGGGAACCAAAGGGGAAATGAAGACCCCGGGGCGACAGCTGGAGCCGACCGCAACCTTCGACATTAAACGCATGCCGGACAAGGTCACCGCCGCGGAAAAAGTTAGCGCTGTTAAAGCGGCGGAAGCCGCTGCCAGGGCGGTGGACCGGGACAAAATCAAGCAGGTTATCGTGGGCTACGGCGATGTGGTACAGAAGGTCATTATCGCCGACAGCAACGGCGGATACGTGGAGGATGAAAGGGTCCGCACCAGACTGGTGGTGCAGGCTATTGCAGTGGAAGGGGCAGTGCTCCAGACCGGTTATGAAGCCGTGGGCAGCCACAGCGGTTTTGAATTGTTAGAAAGCAAGCATCCTGAGGCTATCGGAACTGTCGCCGCTAAACGAGCGGTGCAAATGTTGGCGGCTAAACCGGCGCCGGCAGGCAAAATGGCGGTGGTGCTGGCCGGAGAAGCAGGCGGCACCATGGTCCATGAAGCTTGCGGCCACAGTTTGGAAGCGGATTTGGTGCAGAAGGGTCTCTCGGTTTACGCAGGTAAGATGGGCCAAAAGGTAGCCGCGGAATGTGTTACCGTGGTGGATGACGCCAGCATGCCGGATCAGTACGGTTCATACCGTTTTGATGACGAAGGCGTGCCTTCCCGCAAAGTAACCTTGATTGAAAAGGGAGTGCTGAAGGATTTCCTGTACGACCGCATCACCGCCCGGCGGGACGGCGTGGAGCCTAACGGCCATGGCCGCCGTGAATCCTACCAACATAAACCGATTCCCCGGATGGGCAATACTTATATTGCCGCCGGCACGGAGGACCCGCAAAAGATCATTAGGGAAACCGGCAACGGTTTGCTGGTCACTAAAATGGGCGGCGGGCAGGTTAACACTACCACGGGAGATTTTGTTTTTGATGTGGCCGAAGGTTTCCTAATTACCGCCGGCCAGGTCGGTCCGATGGTGCGGGGCGCCACCCTCACCGGCAACGGTCCGGCAGTGCTGAATATAGTGGAGGCGGTAGGCAACGATTTGGGCTTTACCATTGGCACCTGCGGCAAAGACGGTCAAGGGGTGCCGGTCGGCGACGCCCAGCCGACACTGCGGATTAAGGAATTAGTGGTAGGCGGTACCGGACACGATTAAAAGAGAGGACTTGCTGATGTCTGTGGCGTTGTTTGTGCCGGTTATAGATATAACTAGATAGTTATATTGAAAGTCTGGCGCTCTATGAAATAGTGTCTGTTGCAGCTTTTTTAACCGCTCGCTCCGCAATAAAATCCGCCGGGCCGTGAAAAACGACCTTTCAGCTGCAAAATACGACCAGTAATGAAGAGAATACAACCTTTCGGCTGTGAAATATAACCAGGCTAGCCCTAAAATACCACCTTTTAACTGTAAAATATAACCTTTCAGTTGTTAAATATAACCTTTTAGTGGTAAAATATAACCTTTTAGTGGTAAAATATAACCTTTTAACCATGAAAAACAACCTTTGATCAGAATATTCTTAACTATATATTCAATTTGCTTTATGATAAATAATGTATTAATTGATTTTTATATCTATTAATACCAAAAAAAGAGGGGGGTTATGTATGGTCAAAGAAAAGAGCGACAGTGTGCAGAATCTAATGACTGAAAACAGGCTTTTTCATCCCACCCAAAAGTTTATTGAGCAAGCGAGGGTTGGCAGCAGCCAACAAAGGAATGACATGTACCGCAAATCATTGGAGCAGCCCGAGGAATTTTGGGCGGAAATGGCGGAGCAAAATGTTGATTGGTTTAAAAAATGGGACGCCATTGAAGAGTATGACTTCACCGATAATGTTTTTATTAACTATTACCGCGGGGCTAAGCTCAATGCCTCATATAACTGCCTTGACCGCCATTTAACCAACGGGCGCAGAAACAAGGCCGCCATTATCTGGCAGGGAGAACCATTGGAAGAAACCAGAACTTATACCTATCTTCAATTGCACCGGGAGGTCTGTAAATTTGCCAATGTATTGAAGGGCTTAGGAGTTAATAAGGGCGACCGGGTAACGGTTTATCTGCCTATGATCCCGGAACTGGCCATTACCCTGTTGGCCTGTGCCAGGATCGGCGCCATTCACAGTGTGGTTTTCGGAGGATTCAGCGCCGAAGCTCTGCGGGACAGAATTCAGGACTCCAACGCCGCCACTTTGATTACCGCAAACTATGCCTTGCGGGCCGGCAAACTTCTTGGCAGCAAGGAAAATGCCGATAAGGCAATGGCTGAATGCCCCAATATTAAAAACTGCGTAGTGGTTAAAAGGGTGGAGCAAGACTGCAACATGGTGGAAGGCCGGGATCTCTGGTGGCACGAGGCCATGGCCAAAGCCTCTCCGGACTGTCCTCCGGAACATATGGACGCCGAAGATCCTCTGTTCATCCTTTACACCAGCGGCAGCACCGGCAAACCAAAAGGGGTTATGCATACCACCGGCGGCTATGTAGTTTACACCACCACCACATTCAAATATATCTTTGACTATCGGGATGATGATGTTTTCTGGTGCACAGCGGATATCGGCTGGATAACCGGACACAGTTACATTGTTTACGGCCCTCTTTCCAACGGAGCAACTTCGCTGATGTTTGAAGGAGTGCCGAACTATCCGCAGCCGGACAGATTCTGGGAAGTGGTGGAAAAATACCGGGTCAATATATTTTATACCGCTCCTACCGCCATCCGGGCGATCATCAGAGACGGTGATCAATGGCCTCTGGGCAGAGACCTCAGTAGTCTAAGGCTGCTGGGCACGGTAGGCGAGCCTATTAATCCCGAAGCCTGGATGTGGTATTACACAACCATTGGCAAGGAACAATGTCCCATAGTGGATACTTGGTGGCAAACCGAAACCGGCGGTATTCTAATCACTCCGCTGCCCGGGTGCATTCCCACCAAGCCCGGTTCCGCAACGGTGCCCTTCTTCGGGGTAAAACCGAAGGTTATTCGCCAGGACGGCAGTGAAGCCAATATAAACGAGGGCGGTTATCTGGTCATTGAAAGGCCCTGGCCCGGCATCATGCGGGGTGTTTATGGCGACCCGGACAGATTCAAAAATACCTATTTTGTGCAATATCCCGGCTACTATTTCACCGGGGACGGCGCCCGCAAAGATGAGGACGGTTATTTTTGGCTGCTGGGCCGGGTAGATGACGTGCTCAACGTCTCCGGACACAGACTGGGGACCGCCGAGGTGGAAAGCGCCCTGGTGGCTCACCCCAAAGTAGCCGAAGCGGCGGTGG